>NZ_LZDG02000029.1:0-109229 GCF_001672555.2 Pseudomonas sp. AU11447
CCATGCCGATGGCGCCGCTGCTGAGGTTGGTGGTGATGCTGGTGATGTCGCCTTCCACACTGCCCATGCGGCCGTCGAGGCTGGTGATATCGCCTTCCGCCGTGGTCATGCGTCCGCCCAGGCTGGTGATCGACGTCGCGTTGCTTGAGATATCCGCGGTATTTTGCGTAACGCGAGTATCCAACCCGGCGATCGATTGGCCGTTGGCGGCGATATCCGTGGTGTTCTGGGTCACGCGGCCATCCAGGTTGCCGAGAGCGCCATCCACCTTGTCAAAGCCCGCTCCCACATTGGTTGCGGCACCACTGGTTCCGCCAAGGGTATTGGCCTTGGCCAGCAGATAGCTCGGCGCGGTGATCGCAGCATTGGTGCCCACGGTAGTGCCCAGCGCCGATGCGGCCGTTGCGGCCAGGTTCGCGACCTTGGCGTCTTCCGACTGCAATTGGCTGACGTTGACTGCGTCGGTTGCCTGCGAGCCGGCTGCCAGGTTGGTCAAGCGGCGCTCCTGGGTGGATGCGCCGATGGACACCTCGCCGTTGGTGGCGGAAGCCACACCCGACAAGGCGGCGGTCCCCGGGTTGTAACCGGCAGCTGCAAGGTTCGCAGTGGTGCTGGAGTTGGCACCCAAGGCAACCGAGTTGCCCGCCGTGGCGACGGCGGAGGTACCCAGTGCCAGGCTGCTGGCGGCTGTTGCGCTGGCGGAAGTACCCAGCGCCAGGCTGTCCACGCCCGAGGCATTGGTGCCATAACCCAGCGCAATCGCATGGTCGGCTATCGCGGTGGCCAGGGTTCCGATGGCAATGGATCCATTGCCCTGGGACGAAGAGTAGATGCCCATGGCAATGCCACCGGAATCCTGAGCCATTGCGCCAAAGCCCATTGCGGTGGAGCCGAAACCATAGGCGCGGACGGCACAGCCGATCGCCGTGGAGTTGTAACCATATGCCAGGGTCGATCCGTTATTGACCGCCGTACCGCCGGCGTTGTTGCCAATGTTGCCGGTGCCGCCGATGAACTGGCTCGAACCCCAGTTGACGTATCCCGTGCCTTTGTTCGCCTGGGAGCCATAATCGACTGTGGTTGAGTACTGCGGAGCCAGGCTGCTGAACAGGCTGCTCATGTTGCCCAGTGCTCCGGGCCCGGTCGTGTAGGTCGCAGTGAGATCCTGGCAGTCGCCGTCAGGCGTCATCGCCAGGCCCTGGTAGTTGGCTTGCGCCCCCCAGCCACCACTCGAGCCAGCAGCCCGAGAACCGTTGTTGCCGTTGACCGAGGCCCCCGTATCGGAGAACGACGCCCCCGCAAACGCCTCGGGCAGGAAGCCAAATGCACTCATCAGGGCAGCCGCGATCAGGCCACCAATACGCCCAGCCTTGGTCCGACTTTTAGCCGTCTCGGCAGCCGCGACATAGGTCCCCGTTTTTTCACACCAGATACTGCGATATACGCGGTTCATCAGAATTTCCCTTATGCCATACGTAGGAATCGTCTCGTTTAAAGATCGAAAAGAGACGGGATGAACACATGTTATGGAGAGGCAAATTCCGAGGAACTCAGATAATCCCATTACTTGGGTAGGATGATTCCTAAGGCTATTCCTGCATAAAACAGAGAACCGGCAGCGACACATCCAGAATATGAGTCTGGATGGTTTTCTTGAGCGTCACTCACGCAGTAGGAGATATCTCACCCTGATGATTTCTCCCATGGATGGGAGGGCAAACTTTCCCGGCGCCGCTTCATTACAGGGATTGGAGACAGACCCGCCGCACCAACAATCCGCTATGGCGAAAGTACGCCTGTATCACCAGTGGAAGGCGGCAGCCTGAATCGAGACCGTCCCGCCGCCGCGAGGGCCTGGACCGGGCCGGGAAACTAGAACGCCAGGGCTGCCCCACACAGTGAGGCAACCCTGGCGACAAGGACCACTACCCGCGCGACTGGCCCACGGCACGGGGCAGAACGACAGGTCTGAATCAGGGCAAGGTCATCGACAGGTAGTAGTTCTTGCCGAGTATCACCCCCCGGCCAAGCCAGGGCTGGCCGAAGCGGGTCAGCATCACTCCATCCCTTTTCGAGACCTGATAGCTCAGCCCGGTATCAGAGCTGAAAGAGAACTGCTCTGCCGTCAGGCGATTCAGGCGGTACCGGGTACTTGCGGGTGGAATCTGCTGCTTCAGATCGTCCAGGTAACGTGGCGCCAGCTCCGCGAACATCTTGGCCGCACGGTTACGATAATCACTCTCGATCAACCCCGGCGTGGCAGCCAGGCGCCCGGCGATGAGGGCAAAGATGTCCGCATTGGCCCGGCTTTGCGCAAGCCGCAGGTCCATCAGCCTGCTCAGCGCGACGTTATCGAGCCTGGCGTTTGAATCTGCTTTCGCTGCGCCGGTGCTCGCCTCCTCGCTTGCGGTTTTCCCGGCGCCACCAGCACTGAGTGCGGCCGGTGACGTTGCCGCGCCAGGCCGCATGAACTCCTCAGGGTTGACCGGCGTCAGCGCGGAAACCGCGTGGTAGGCAGCACAGGCCGCGGCCTGTGCTGCCGTATCGCCGTTCACCAGCAGAGCCATCGCGTCATTCCCCTGGTGCGGCAGCGAAGTCGGGTCGATCCCCAGTTTCTTCAACTGGGCACTGTTCTGCTCCGCGGTAACGCCACCGTTGGCCAAGGAGCACAATTGATGAGCCAGGACGGGAGCGCTTCGGCCATTGAAGGTGGGATACAGGGAGCGCACGGCTTCCTGAATGACCGGCAGTGCGGGAACGCTGACAGGATGGGCGGCCAGTGCAGAGCTGGCCCCCCCTTGCGGGCCGCAGCCTGCCAGAGTGAGCAATAGCGCCGAGAAAACGAGGGATTTTGAGTTCATAGCAGCACCAGTTAGAAAGAGTGGTTCTCCGATACTGAAAGTCCTCAGAGAATGACCTGGTGATATTAGGAATTTGCCCACTTATTTATTGTCGTAAAATCCCACAACTCATGTAGGAAATATCCTATTAATGGTCCTCCGATCGAAATACTTCCTACATACAAGCCGAAGCGGATTTATTGATTAACGATCAAACTCACGAGCACCTGATCTCGTGACGTCATCCCACAAACTCTCGCCCAGCAACTGTCAGTTCAACCGTGAAATTCCGAGTACCCGGCTCAAGGTAATGAATGTCACTCGCACGCATGTGCAGCCCCTTGAATAAACCATCTCGAACTACGAGGTTTTTCCGCCCGGGGTTGGGCGGCCACACTATCGGCGGGCGATGATCAGGGCCCGCGCGCGCAATTGGCCACATCCGCCGTCGACGTCCTGCCCGGCGCTGTTGCGCACCTTGGTCAGCACCCCACGGCTGTGCAGATAACGGACCATCTCGACGATGCGGTCGCTGTCCGGGCGCTGGTACTGGTCGCCTTCCAGGGCGTTGAACGGGATCAGGTTGAGCACGCCGAACTTGCCCTTGAGCAGGCGCAGGATGCCGTCGAGTTCTTCCTGGCTGTCGTTGATGCCCTTGAGCAGCGTCCACTGGTACTGGATCGGATAGTCCGTGGCGCGGGCGTAGGCCTCGCCCTGCTCCACCAGTTCCTCGGGGGTAATCTTTGGCGCACGCGGCAGCAGGTGCTCGCGCAACGCCGCATCGCTGGTGTGCAGCGAGAGCGCCAGCGCCGGCTTGATCCGTTGCTGCGGGAGGCGCTCGAACACGCGCGGGTCGCCGACGGTGGAGAACACCAGGTTCTTGTGGCCAATACCGCCATCGGTGCCGAGGCGGTCGATGGCCTCCAGCACATTGTCGAGGTTGTGCGCCGGCTCGCCCATGCCCATGAACACCACCCTTTTCACTGGCCGCACACGCCGCGCGAGCACCAGTTGGGCAACGATCTCGCTGGTGGATAGCTGGCGCAGCAGGCCGCTCTTGCCGGTCATGCAGAAGCGGCAGCCCACGGCACAACCGACCTGGGTCGACACGCACACGCCGCCGCGCGGCAGCAGCACGCTTTCCACCATCTGCCCATCGGCCAGGCGTACCAGCAGGCGCTCGGAGTTGTCGCCGCCGGGGTGGCGCGACTGGATGGTCGCCAATGCATCCAGCTCGGCGGCAATCTGCGCCACGCCGTTGCGCACGCTCAGCGGCAGGAAATCCTCGGTCGCCTGTCGCTTGGTGCCGGCATCCAGCGCTTTGCCCTGCAGCCAGGCACGCAGCATCCGGGCGCGATGCAGAGGCAGCGCGCCAAGGTTGGCAAGGCGTTGGTCGAGGTCGGAGATTCGCATGGGGCGCGCATCCTACCACCCGGCGCCGACGCGGCGTAGCGCTGCCGGTCGACGACCCTGAAATGTCCGTCGTAGACGCCTCGCTGCGTCAACCGCGCGCACGCTGCTTTGAGATTCGTCTGATTCAGCAAGCATTCACCGCGCCCCTACAGTGCCGCCGCCCCCAATCCAATGCAAAAAGGGGCATTTGCATACAAGGAGTAAGCATGAAGAAGTTCCTGAGCGCCGCCGCACTTGTCTCGGTCGCTGCCCTCGCCACCGGCTGCACCAGCTACAACGTCAGCCAACCGATCGCCCCGATCGCCGGCGCCGTCAAGACCGACCTGAAGGCAGACGTTGCCGTCGGTGGCCCGATCAGTGGCCAGTCCCAGGTCAACATCCTGTTCGGCTTCATCAAGTTCGGCGGTGACAGCCAGTACGCCGATGGCGTCACCTACGGCGCCGAGAGCGGTTCGGGCATGAGCCTGGCTGCCTTCGACCCGGTTTCCTCGGTCAAGGCCGCTGCCGCTTACAAGGCGGTGAAGAGCTCCGGTTCCGATCTGATCGTCGCACCGCGCTACGAAGTGAACGTGCAGGATTACTTCATCTTCAAGAAGGTGGACGTCAAGGTCACCGGCAACAAAGGCAGCATCAACAACATTCGTTGATGGACGCCGGGCGGGGCATCGTGCCCCGCCTACCGCTGGAGCGACGGAGCAGGTGGTGCTAGGTTCAGTCCTTCTACACCGTAACAGGACGTCTTCATGCGCCGGACCGCTCCCCTCGCGTTCAGCCTCATCGCACTCGCATTCTCCAACCTCGCCCAAGCCACCCCGCCGGACTTCGATGCGAAGGTGAACAAGCTCGCCCAGCAGGTCATGCGCGAACAGAACATCGCCGGCCTGGCGATTGGCGTCACCAACCATGGCGAGCAGCATTTCTACAATTTCGGCGTGGCGTCGAAGCAGAGCAAACAGCCGGTGAGCAGCGATACGCTGTTCGAGATCGGCTCGGTGAGCAAGACGTTCACCGCCACCCTTGCCGGTTTCGCCGAGGCCAGCGGCAAGCTCAAGCTGCAGGACAGCCCGACGCATTATCTGAAGGAACTGCGCGGCAGCGCCCTGGACAAGGTGACGCTGATCCAGCTCGCCACCCACGTCACCGGCGGTTTCCCGCTGCAACTGCCCGATGAGGTAAAGACTCCCCAACAGCTCACCGACTACTACAGGACCTGGCAGCCGCAGTACCCCGCCAACACCCAGCGGACTTACGCCAACCCCAGTATCGGCCTGCTCGGCATCGCCACCGCGCGCGCCCTCGATGTGCCGTTCAAGACCGCGATGCAGCGCAACGTCTTCGCCCCGCTGGGACTGAGCAATACCCATATCGATGTGCCCGTGACGCGCCAGGGTGTCTATGCCCAGGGCTACGACAAGAACGACCAGCCCGTGCGGGTTAACCCCGACCAGATCGCCGATGAGGCCTACGGGGTGAAATCCAGCAGTCGTGACCTGCTGCGTTTCGTCCAGGTGCAACTGGGCGAGGTCAAGCTCGGTACCAAGTTGCAGGCGGCGGTGGATGCCACCCGCACCGGCTATTACCAGGTCGGCCCGATGACCCAGGACCTCGTCTGGGAGCAGTATGCCTACCCCCCCAAGCTCGCCGAACTACAGCAATACAGCGGCAGCCAGATGATGCTAGATAGCCAGCCGGTGAAGACTCTGCGCAAGCCGATGCCACCGCAGCAGGACGTCTGGGTGAACAAGACCGGCGCCACCGGCGGCTTCGGTGCCTACGTCGCGTTCGTCCCGTCGAAGCAGCGCGGCATCGTCATCCTCGCCAACCGCAACTACCCCAACGAGGCGCGGGTGAAGCTGGCCTGGGACATTCTCTCGAAGCTGGATTGACGCGCTTGCTGTGGGAACGAACCTTGGCCGCGATGCCTCCCGGCAGCTCCGGCGCCAAGCGGTTCGCGAGCAAGCTCGCTCCTACAGGCCGCCCCCAACGCTTGCGTTCGCGTGGAAGCGGGCTCCGTCCGCGATGTTTCCCCGGTGGCTCCGGCGCCAAGCGGTTCGCGAGCAAGCTCGCTCCTACAGCGCCTCGCCCGTGGCGCGCGGCCTGTATCGATGCCGGTGATGTTCTGAATCAAAATGCCGATAATGATCCCTGGCGGCGGAGCCTGTAGCGTGGTGTCCTGACAGATTCCGCCACCAGAGGATCAGTGCCTTGCCCCGCCTCCCACTGCAACGCGCGCCCATCGGCGACTACGACCACTCTGCGCAATCGCGCGGAGGCCGCTTCCACAACCTCACCCCGCGCCCGGCCGACATGCCCGAGCCAAGCGCGAGGGTGCTCTGGGATTTGTTGTTCAACAAACCGAAGAACACCGTGCCGCGTGCGCCGGTACCCGTGCGCGCGCTGACTACGGATGAGCTGGACGCCGCGCCTGACCGCAGCCTGTATCGCCTCGGCCACTCCACCCTGCTGCTCAAGTTGCGCGGCGGCTGGTGGCTGACCGACCCGGTGTTCTCCGAACGCGCGTCGCCCTTCAGCTTCGCCGGGCCCAAGCGCTTCCACGCGCCACCGATTGCCCTGCGGGACCTGCCGCCGATCCGCGGCGTGATCCTCTCCCACGACCACTACGATCACCTCGACCGCGCGACCATCGCCGTGCTGGCCGAACGCGCGGAGGTCTTCCTCACCCCGCTGGGCGTGGGCGACCGCCTGCTCGACTGGGGCGTACCGGCAGAGAAGATCCGCCAACTGGACTGGTGGCAGAGCACCACGGTGGACGGCCTGTGCCTGACCGCCACCCCTGCGCAGCACTTCTCCGGCCGCGGAGTACGCGACGGCAACCGCACCCTGTGGTGCTCCTGGGTGATCGAGGACGACAGCCTGCGCATCTTCTTCAGCGGCGACACCGGCTACTTCGACGGCTTCGCCGAAATCGGCCGGCGCTTCGGCCACTTCGACCTGACGCTGATGGAAACCGGTGCCTACAACGAGCACTGGCCTTACGTGCACATGCACCCGCAACAGACTGTGCAGGCCCACCAGGACCTCAACGGCCGCTGGCTGCTGCCGATCCACAACGGCACTTTCGACCTGGCCATGCACGCCTGGTACGAACCCTTCGAGCGCGTACTGGAGATCGCCGGCGAACGCGGCCTGGCCGTCACAACGCCGATGATGGGCGAGCGCATCGATATCGAAGCGCCACATAACGCTGAACGCTGGTGGCGCGGCGTGGTAGCCGAGGAAGCCCGCAAACCGGTGCCGCGCTGTGGCTGTCGCGCCGCCCGCGAGAGTTGAGTCCGCAATGGCCTGATGCCAATCGCGGACCGAGTCCGCTCCTACGCAGGGGATAGAACCTGCATTTGTAGGAGCGAGCTTGCTCGCGAACTGGCTGAAGTCCGCTGCCAAGGCTGTTCGCGAGCAAGCTCGCTCCTACCCAAAAGCTGGCTCAGCTTCAATCGCTGGCCAGCTCGAACAGCTGCCAGCGCACCGAGCTGACGCCCTTCTCCAGGCTGATGCGGCTGACCATGCGTTCCAGCTGTCCGGCGGCGCCATGGCCGCCGAGCAACTCGGCGCGCACTTCCAGTTTCGCCGGGTTGGGCTGATCCTCGCTGTGCAGCGATTGCAGGCGCAGTTCGCTGCTGTCCAGGCTGTGCAGCATCAGACTGCGCACCTGGATCTCGTCTTCGGCGCGGCAGATGATCGCGACGCCGTAGCGCTGCTCCGCTTCACTGGCCGGCACCACGTCCTGGTGATTCAGGCGCAGGGCGATGTCGCGCAGCAGGATGTTGGCGCAGAGCACCACCACGCTGCCCAGCGCGGCTTCGAGCAACAGCCCCATGCTGCACAGCACACCGATGGCGGCGGTGCACCAGAGCGTGGCAGCAGTGTTGAGGCCGCGCACATTCAGGCCATCGCGCATGATCACGCCGCCGCCGAGGAAGCCGATGCCGGACACCACATAAGCAGCGATGCGCGGAGCGTCGGCCGAGAGCCCCGGCATGGCCTGGGTCATCAGCACGAAGAGACAGGCACCGATGCTGACCAGCGCATTGGTACGCAGGCCGGTCAGGCGCTGACGCAGCTGGCGTTCAGCGCCGATCAGGGCGCCCAGGATGAGTGCCGCGGCAACCCGCAGCAGGAAGATTTTCCAATCCATGTTCCACCTCGTTTGCGGCGCTCGGCCGCTCCATGCGCCGGGCGATGCCGGCGCGCATTCGGGTGGTGGATTGCGAGGGAGCGAAGGGCCGGTTGGCCCCGCAGGGGAATGGTGAGACGTCATCCCGCGGCAGGATGCGTATCGCCACTGTCCGCAACGCAGCGAGACAGTGGCAGGGTTCTGCCGGACGGCTCGCTGTTCAGACCTGTCGCAATCGACCAGGGCAAGTGTCCAAGGCAGGACTCCTCTATTTATTCAAAAAAAGCGACCGGGCCCGGTGTGAGCACTGCCCGGGACAGCCCCGGCCGCGAGTCGTCATCATCCCCGAGCAGCCTTAAGGTTTCCTTAGTACCTGGGCCCATGGTTGGCATCGAACGGGCCAGGGCCCTACCATGCGCCCCTGCCACGATCAGGAACACGTCATGCCATCCGCCATCGTCACCCGCGAGCACTGGATCAGCAGCGAGAAAGGCCAACTGTTCGCCCAGGCCTGGACACCCGCCGAGATCACCGGCGAGCCGATCCTGCTGCTGCATGACTCGCTGGGCTGCGTCACCTTGTGGCGCGATTTCCCGGAAAGCCTCGCCGGCGCCACCGGCCGCCCGGTCATCGCCTATGACCGCCTCGGTTTCGGTCGCTCAGAGCGCTACCCCGGTGCCCTGCCCCTGGACTTCATCGACGAGGAAGCACGCACCGTCTTCCCTCTGCTGCAGCAGCACTTCGGTTTCGAGCGCTGCGTGGTGTTCGGCCATAGTGTTGGCGGCGCCATGGCCGTGACGTGCGTGGCACGGCATCCGCAAACCTGCGCGGCGTTGATCACCGAGTCGGCGCAGGCCTTCGTCGAGCACCGGACCCGCGACGGCATCCGCGCCGCGGAACTGGAATTCGCCCGCGAGGGGCAGTTGCAACGCCTGCAGAAGTACCATGGCGACAAGGCTTTCTGGGTGCTGCGCGCCTGGGTCGACACCTGGCTGTCGGACGATTTCAGCGACTGGAACCTGGACGCCGAACTGGCGCAGGTAAAGTGCCCGACCCTCAGCCTGCATGGCGAGCAGGACGAGTACGGCTCGGCCGCCCACCCGCAGCGTCTCACCTCGATACCGGGCGTACCGACGATGCTCAGGCTGCTGCCCGATTGCGGACATGTTCCGCACCGCGAACAGCAACCTGCCGTGCTGCAGGCGGTGGCCGAGTTTTTCCAGCGCCATGTGCCCCAGGCCCCGTCAGCCGCGGGGCGCAGGTAATACCGTCTGGCTGAAAAATTGAATCCGGGTTCGTGCAGGACGGTCACAACGACCAGGCGCGGTCGCTTCGCTTTCTTTTCCCAGGGAGCAGCCTCAAGGGCGCCGTCGCGCAGGTACCGGAAGGGCCCTGCGCAACGGCCGGACTGGTTTTGTCCCGCAGGTAGGTTCGATCATGTGCCGCCTTCATTTTCTTCCGCTGTTATTGCTCGCGCTCTGGGCACCCTCTTCCATCGCCGCTGAGCTGGGCACATCCACCGATGAGAAAGCCCAGGCCGCCGTGACCAAGGGCGAAGTCCTGGAACAACAGGTCGCCCACCCCGCTACCGCGGTAACCACCGCAACCCCCATCACCAAGGCCGAAGTGAAAGCCGTCGACCCCGCCGGCAAGGCGCCGCTGGACGACGCCGTCGTCTGCCTGTCGCGGACCATCTACTGGGAAGCCAAGGGGGGCGGCCGCGCCGACATGGAGGCGGTGGCCAATGTGGTGCTCAACCGCATGGGCCACGGTGGCTTCCCCGACACCGTGTGCGGCGTGGTCAAGCAGGGCCAGGAGCAGAAACACTGCCAGTTTTCCTGGTGGTGCGACGGCCGCTCCGACCAGGTGGAGGAAAAGAACCGCTACGACATCGCCAAGGAAATCGCCCGCAAGGCGCTAAACCAGCAACTGGGCGACCGTACGCGCGGCGCGATGTACTTCCACGACCGCCACGTCTCGCCGTCCTGGGCGAAGGAATACATCCGCACGGCCGAGACAGACGAGTTCGTCTTCTACAAGCCGCGCGGCGGCGATGCGCGTTAGCTGACGGCGCTGCTGCCGTCGCGCTGGGCGTCCATCCAGCGCACCAGGGCCTCGCCGAACTCCGGCGGGGCCTTGCGCCCGACGCGGCGTGCGAGATCGAGCACGGTGTGCTGGGCCAGCGCCTCTTCCATACGCTTCTGCGCGGTCAGCATGACGGCGTGGATCGAGCAGGTACCGCAGGTCGCCCATTCCGGCGGCGAACCTTCGAACACCGCGCAGCGGCCGCGGATGTCGCGGCACTCGAAAATCTGCTTGTCGCCATCAATGGCCCTGACGATGTCCAGCACGGTGATTTCGTCCGCCGGCCGCGCCAGGCGGAAACCACCGCGCACACCTTCAGTGGCCGCTACAAGCCCAGCCTTGGCCAGTTTGGTGAAGACCTTGGCCAGCAATTCCTGGGGCACACCCTGCAACTCCGCCAGCGCTCGCACGCTGGAGTCACGGCTGTCGCCCTTCTCATCCGTCAGGAAGAGCAGGCAGTGAATGCCGTACTCCACCCCTGCGCTGTATAAAGCCATCACAAACTCCGACTAAGTTAGTCGCATTATTCTCAAGCTAAAGCCTGCGCCCGGCAAGCACTTAAGCATGCAACCAGACGAATTGTAACCCGCAGAGCAGGGCTTGCAGCACTTCAAAGCGTTCAGCGAATAAACAGAAGCAGAGCTACCGCCTCCGCCCCAGGTGTGACGAATGGTCGGAGTTTGGGGTAAAAATCAGTTGCGCCGGATAACTACGACAAATATAGTCGTAGTTATCCGAGGCGAGCCGGGAAGCGAACCGCTCCGATATCAGGCACTCGGGAACCCTACAACCTGGATTCATCCTTTTCGTCGGAGAGACCATGAAACAACGCATTCTGATCGTCGGCACCGGTTTCGCGGGCATGTGGAGCGCCCTGAGCGCCACGCGTCTGCTCGACCTGCACCAGCGCGGCGACATCGAAGTCGCTGTACTCGCCCCCCAGGCCGAACTGCGCATCCGCCCGCGCTTCTACGAGCCGAACGTGCACCAGATGGCCGCGCCGCTGGGCGACCTGTTCGGCGCCGTGGGCGTGACCTTCATCCAGGGCAGCGCCGAGCAGATCGACGTCGACGGGCGCCAACTGGATTACCGCGATGCCAGCGGTGAGATCGCCACCCTGGGCTTCGACCGCCTGATCCTCGCCAGCGGCAGCAAGGTCGCCCGCCCCGCGCTGCCGGGCATCGAACACGCCTTCGACGTCGACGACATCGACCAGGCCGTGCGCCTTGAGACACATCTCCGCTCGCTGAACCAACTGCCGGAATCCGCAGCGCGCAACACCGTGGTCGTCGCCGGCGGCGGCTTCACCGGCATCGAGACAGCCGCTGAAATGCCCACGCGCCTGCGAGAAGTACTGGGCGCGGACGCCAAGGTACGGGTGATCGTGGTCGATCGCGGCGCCGAGATCGGCGGTGCGCTGGGCGTCACCTCGCAATCCGTGGTGGCCGAAGCCTCCGCCGAGCTGGGCGTGGAATGGCGCCTGAAGGCCTCGGTGGAATCCATCGACGAAAACGGCGTCACTCTCTCCAGCGGCGAGCGCATCGAGGCGAAGACCGTGATCTGGACCGCCGGCGTGCGCGCCAGTTCGCTGACCGAACAGGTCGCCGGCGAACGTGATCGCCAGGGCCGCCTGCACGTAGACCGCAACCTCCAGGTGATTGGCCAGGACGCCGTGTTCGCCACCGGCGACGTCGCCTACGCCGCCGTGGACAACGCCGGCAACTACGCGCTGATGACCTGCCAGCACGCCATCGCCCTGGGCCGCTCGGCCGGCAACAACGCTGCCGCCGACCTGCTGGGCGTAGCTCCCATCCCCTACAGCCAAGAGAAGTACGTCACCTGCCTGGACCTGGGCGCCTGGGGCGCATTGTTCACCGAAGGCTGGGACCGCCAGGTGCGCTTCCAGCGCGAAGAAGGCAAGAAGATCAAGACCGAGATCAACACCGTGTGGATCTACCCGCCGGCCGCTGATCGCGCCACCGCGCTGGCGGCAGCCGATCCGATGATCCCTGTCGTGGCCTGACGCGCTGAGCAGGAGCCCCGGTTGGCGCGAGCCTTCCGGGGCTTTTTCGCAGGCGCACTCAACCACGCACCTGGCCGCCGAAGATGGGCGTTCCTGGGCTTCGCCATGCCGCCGGCGGATGAAAAAAACCGCACTCCCGATGCCCTTCCGCGATCCATTACGGAAGAGCCTTCGAGGAGCCGCCATGAGCACACCGCCGGAGCTGCCGGACCTTCCCCCCGACCTGCACTACGTCGATGATCGCCTGCCGGGCATCAGCCGGCGTCGCCTGCGCGGGCGCTTCGCCTACTTCGACCCGGGCGGCGAACGCATCCGCGTGGAAGCAGAGATCGAGCGCATCAACCGCCTGGCGATTCCGCCGGCATATATCGATGTGTGGATCTGCATCGACCCTCTCGGCCACCTGCAGGCGACCGGGCGCGACATGCGCGGCCGCAAGCAGTACCGTTACCACCCGCGCTGGACCGAGGTTCGCGACAGCGCCAAGTACGAGCGCCTGCTGCGCTTCGGGGAAAGCCTGCCAGCGCTGCGCAGGCGCATCGAGCGGGACCTGGCGCTGCCCGGCCTGGGAGCGGAAAAGGTCATGGCGACCGTGGTCGAACTGCTCGATCGCACCCTGATCCGCATCGGCAACGAACGCTACCGCAAGGAGAACCGCTCCTTCGGCCTCACCACGCTGAACAACCGTCATGTCGAAGTCCGCGGCACACGCATCCGCTTCGCCTTTCGTGGCAAGAGCGGCATCCGCCACAGCGTGGACATCGAGCACCCACGCCTGGCGCGCATCCTCCGGCGCTGCCTGGAGCTGCCCGGGCAACAGCTGTTCCAGTACCTGGACGCAGAGCGCCAGCGGCACATGATCGACTCCCGCGACATCAACACCTACCTGCGCGAGCACGCCGGCGAGGAGTTCACCGCCAAGGACTACCGCACCTGGGCCGGTACCACCCTGGCCCTTGAGCACTGCCGCAGGACCCGCTGGGAAGACGAGAAGAGCGCCAACCGCCAACTCAAGGCGATCATCCAGCAAGTAGCGGACGAGCTTGGCAATACCCCGGCGATCTGCCGCAAATGCTACATACACCCACGGGTGATCGAAGCCTTCCTCGCCGGTGAACTCAACGGGCTGCGCAAATCGCGCAAGCGGCAGAACCTGAGCGCCGAGGAAGCCACCCTGCTGGCATTCCTGTCTCGCCCGCCGTCGTGACAGGTCCCCGGAAGAACCTTCACACGCTCACGACAGCAAGATTGTTCAAGCCAGGCGACGCGTTTCTCTGCCACCCTGAAGGCACTTATCTGCCTGCAAGAAACGTTCATGTCCCAAGATCAGCTTCCTTCACGTGCCTTCCTCAAGGGCGCCATCGACATCATGCCGCTGTCGCTCGCGGTGCTGCCCTGGGGCCTGCTTGCCGGCTCCCTGGCCATCGACGCCGGGCTTTCGCCACTGCATGGCCAGGGCCTGTCTGCCATCGTCTTCGCCGGCGCCGCGCAACTGGTGGCCATCGGCATGCTCAAGGGCGGCGCCGGGTTCATCTCGATCATGATCACCACCCTGCTGCTGACCTCGCAGCACCTGCTCTACGGAATGACCCTGCGCCCGGCGATCTCCGGCCTGCCGGGACGCTGGCGCGCGGGCCTGGGCTTCCTGCTCACCGATGAATTCTTCGCCCTGACCAGCGGCCACGACCGCGAGACCTTCAACCGCTGGTACGCCCTGGGCGTGGGGTTGACGTTCTATATCGCCTGGAACCTCTTCACCCTGGCCGGCGTGCTGGTGGGCAGCAGCATTCCGGGGCTGGAACACCTGGGGCTGGACTTCTCCATTGCCGCGACCTTCGTCGCGCTGATCGCGCCGGTGGTGAAGAACGTACCCACCGTGGTCTGCGTCGCCGTCTCGCTGTTCTGCTCGGTGCTCTTCAGCTACTGGCAGGTCGGCTCGGCGCTGGTGCTTTCCGGGCTGGCGGGGATGTTCGCCGGCTTCATCTGCCAGAAACTCTCGGGGGTGCGCGCATGATGGTCTGGGCAGTGATTTTCGGCATGGGCCTGATCGTGTTCTTCAACCGCTACGTGTTCCTCGAACCGCGCCTGCCGATCCGCCTGAGCAGCAACGTGCGGCAGTTCCTCGGCTTCGCCGTGCCGGGCATGCTCACCGCAATCTGCGGCCCCATCGTGTTCCTCCCCGAGCACCAGTTGAACCTGCGCGTGGACAATCCCTACCTGCTCGGCGCCATCGTCGCCGTGGCGCTGGTGCTGTGGACGCGCAACGTGCTGCTCAGCGTGATCCTCAGCATGGGCGCGTTCTACCTGCTGCGCTGGTGGCTGTGACCGACGCCGAGCTTCATCCCGCCTCGCCCCGCCCGTAGTACGCCAGCACCAACTGCACCAGTGCTTCCTCGATGCCCTCCCGCCGTTCCGGGGCCAGGGCGCCGGGGTCGTCCAGCAGGGCACGCAGCACACCGCCCACGGCATGGGCGAGGACGAATACCTCGGCCTCGTCGAGCTTGCGCAGTTGCTGGTCGTGGTCGATCAGGCCGTGGGTCACCAGGTGGGTCATGACGCTGCCGCGCAAGGCTGGCAGCGGGCTGCCGCCGACGCGCGTCATCAGGTAGTGCATCAGCGCCTTGTGCGCGCCGGTGCGCCCGCCATAGGCGCTGACGGCGGCGTGAATCACTGCGCGGATGCGCTCGCCGGGCGTCTCCGGCGGGCGGCCGGTGAGCGCGCCCATGATGCCGGCGGCCAACGCTGCCAGTTCGCGCCGGGCCAGCTCGTCGAGGATGCGGTCCTTGTTGGGGAAGTACTGGTACAACGAGCCGACGCTGACCCCGGCCAGTTCCGCCACGTGGTTGGTGGTGAAACCCTCCAGACCATGGCGCTCCAGGATGCGCCGCGACGCCTCCAATATGAGCTCGACCTTCTCCAGCGCCCGCGCCTGCCGCGGCAGACGACGGCTATCTGGCTGATTTTCCGCTGTTTTTCGGTTCACCTGGGGCCACCGGGAAAGCGAGTACAGCACGCGTTGCGTCCTACCTATCATGGCAGCCACATCGAGACCGGCAAGTCGAGCGGATGAACCGCAGCGGCCGGCGCAGGAGACCCGCCATGAGCCACAAGAGCCATACCGCCCCACTGGACGACGACATCTGCGTGCACATCTTCGCCGCGTCCGGCGCCATGGTCGGCGTGTGCCTGACAGTAGTGGGCATCCTGCGCATCATCGTCGGCCAGCACCGCGTGGACCTGATCGGCCAGGACATGCTCGCGCTGAACACGGTGATCTACCTGGCGACCACCCTCACCGCCTACTTCGGCCTGCGGACCCGCAAGCTGCAACGCAATCACCGTCTCGAACGCGTCGCCGACACCCTGTTCCTGGTGGGGCTGAGCATCACCACCCTGACCACCGCCTTCATCGCCTGCGCCATGTCCTGCTGCTGAAACTCCGATTGAATTCCGGCACCGCTATGTAGAAATATATACGCCGATTAGCCTGTCGTTCAGAGGAAAGGACATGAACACCGCCGTGTACGCCAAGGAAGCCGTCGGCGCGAATTACGCGCTGGAGTCGATGCAATACGCCCAGGCCCGCACCTGGGAAGCCGTGAACGCCATCGCCGCGCAGATGCGCCCCGGCATGACCGAACTGGAGGCCGTCGCCATCGGCAAGCAGGTGCTCGCCGACCTGGGCATGGAGCGCATCTGGCACCCGCTGTTGATCCGCTTCGGCGCCAACACCCTGAAGACCTTCAAGCAGCGCTCCGAGGGCAACCCGGTGCTGGGCGAGAACGACATCTTCTTCATCGACATGGGCGTGGTCTGGCGCGGCCATGAAGGCGATGCCGGCGCCACCTTCGTCACCGGCAACGATCCGGAGATGGCCGCCTGCGCGGCAGCGGCGAAAACCCTATTCGAGCGCGTCGAGGCGCGCTGGCGCGAGACCGGCTGCAGCGGCGTGGCGCTGTACGACTTCGCCCATGAACAGGCCGGGGAACTGGGCTGGCTACTCAACCTGGATATCAAGGGCCACCGCGTCAGCGATTTCCCGCACGCCATCTACCGCGCCGGCGATCTGGGCGATTACGCCGACCACCCGAGCGGTGGCCTGTGGATCCTGGAAATCCAACTCGCCCACCCGAGCAAGGCCTACGGCGCCTTCTACGAAGACCTGCTGGCCTGACGCGGAGCACAAGCCATGAGCGAAACCGTACTGCTGTTCTCCTACGGCACCCTGCAGGACAAGGCCGTGCAACTGGCCAGCTTCGGCCGCGAGCTGCACGGGCATGTCGACGCCCTGGTGGGGTTCCGCCAGGACTGGGTGGAAATCACCGACCCTGCCGTACTCGCCACCAGCGGCAAGACCCACCACCCCATCGTCCAGTACAGCGGAGCGGATGCCGACCAGGTACCCGGGACAGTGTTCGAGATCACCCCGCACGAGCTGCTGGCGGCAGATGCATACGAGGTATCGGACTACCAGCGGGTCAACGTGCAATTGCAGTCCGGCCTCCAGGCGTGGGTCTATATCAAGGCCTGAGCTGACGCTGTGGTGGAAACTGCATAGCGTTTCCTGACATTCTGGTCAGGTTTTTACGACCTACCGGAGAGCAACAATGAAAGTCAGTGCACGCAACGTCTTCCACGGCAAAGTACGCGAAGTACGCGCCGGCGCAGTGAACAGCGAAGTCGTCCTCGAACTGGCCGGCGGCGAAACCCTGGTGGCCGTGGTCACCGTGGAAAGCGTCAACAGCCTGAAGCTGGCCGCCGGCGCCGAAGCCGTCGCCCTGGTCAAGGCGCCCTGGGTCGTGCTGATGACCGAAGCCAGCGACTTCCGCCTGTCGGCGCGCAACTGCCTGCACGGCAAGGTCGTCAGCGTCACCGACGGCGCCGTCAACGCCGAGGTGGTGATCGAGCTGGCCGGCGGCACCCAGGTCTACTCGATCGTCACCCGCGACGCCGTGGAAGACCTGCGCCTGGTGCCGGGCGCCAGTGCCACCGCGGTCATCAAGGCGTCCCACGTCATTCTCGGCGTGCCGGCCTGACCGATCCTCGCGGAGCGCCACCCGACGCTCCCTGGCACTGGCCGGTCTCTTGACCGGCCCGTGCTTTCCCACCCCACCGTCCGCAACGAAACAGAAAGTCATCAAAAGCGGTTTGGCGCGTCGCCGACATAGCCGCTAGGCTCGCCGGAAAGCAGCCGGAGAAGGCCTTCAAAGAACATCAAAAAGCAATGTAACTGCTTGTTATGTTTAACAATTAATTCACATTTCGGTTTCTAACTTGGCGCCTTCGACTGATCGGACAAGCCCATGTGGAAGCTCACGATATTCCTTGCGGCGCTGGGCAGCGCCAACCTCGCCTTCGCCGACGCCCAATGCACCCGCGCCGACAGATCCACCTGGCAGCTGGAGTCGATCTTCCGTTCGGCCATGAAGCAGCAGGGCTATCGCATCACCAAGTTCCGCGTGACGCCGGGCAACTGCTACGAGATCTACGCCTTCGACCGCAGCAGCGACCGGGTCGAGTTGTATTTCCATCCCGTGACCTTCGCCCTGGTGAAGGCTGAACCGGTACTCCGGCGATGAAGGCAGCCGCCCTCAAACCTGTGCTGGGCCTGCTGGTCGTCGCCGTCTTCGGCTTCGCCTGGTACCAGGCGCCATCCTTCGAGGTGGCCGACTTCGCCGCCAGCGCCAATGCGCCCGCTGCGGCCCAAGCGCCGGTTCTGACCCGACGCTTCGCCTCCTCCGATACCCGCGACTTCGTGCATTCCGCCTCGCTCGCCACATTGCCGGGCGGGGCGCTGATGGCGGTATGGTTCGCCGGCACCCGCGAAGGCTCAGCCGATGTGCAGATCCGTGCCGCGCAGTTCGATGCGCGCGCCCGGCAATGGTTGCCCGAGCGCGTGCTGGCCACGCGGATCGGCACCGAACAGGCGGTGCAGAAGAACATCCGCAAGCTCGGCAACCCGGTCATCGCCCTGTCGCCGGACAACCGCCTCTGGCTGTTCTACGTTTCCGTCTCGGTTGGCGGCTGGGCCGGCAGCGCGATCAACGCCATGCACTCGGACGACCTGGGGCTGACCTGGAGCCAGCCGCGCCAACTGGTCACCACGCCCTTCCTCAACCTCAGCACCCTGGTACGCGGCGCGCCGGTGTTCCACCGCGACGGCTCCATCGGCCTGCCGGTGTACCACGAGTTCATGGGCAAGTTCGCCGAGTACCTCTACCTGAACCGCGACGGCGAGGTGCTCGACAAATTCCGCATCAGCAAGGGCAAGCACTCGCTGCAACCCACCGTGGTGGCGCAGGACGGTCGGCAGGCCATCGCCCTGCTGCGCTATGCGGGCGAAGAGCACCACCGCGTGCTCGCCAGCCGCACCACGGATGCCGGGCGAACCTGGAGCGAGCCGCAGCCGGTGGAGCCGAGCAACCCCAATTCGTCATTGGCCGCCGTGGGCCGCGCCAACGACCACCTGCTGGTGGCGATGAACGACCTGGAGGACGGCCGCTTCCGCCTCACGCTCTACGAAACCGACACGCAACTGCGCAACTGGAGGCTGGTCTCGCAGATCGACGAGTCTCCCGACCCCTGGGGCGACCCGGTGGCGCCGGAAGTCTTCCGCGCCCTGATCGGGGAAACCTGGGACGCCGTGGGCGCGCCGCAGCGGCCGGCGCTGGAGCAGAACTTCCTCGCCAGCGTCAGCCAGCGCATGTGCGAATCCGGCCAGTGCCGATTCGAGTACGAGTACCCCTACTTCGCCCGTGATGCGGCCGGTGTCTACCACCTGGTCTATTCGTGGAACGACACCTTCATCAAGCACGTCAGCTTCACCGACGCCTGGGTCGAGGGCAAAAAATGATGTTCGGTCTCTGGCAGGCGCACCTCGCGCTCGCTCTCTTCCTGTTCCTGCTGACGGCCCCCTTGGGCACGGCGCCGCGCTGGCAAGCACTGAGGCTCGCGCTTGCCGTCGGGCTGACCTTCGTCCCCGTCGACGGCCTGTCACTGGCCATGGTGGTGCGCAGCTTCACCCATGACCTGTCCACCAGCCTGCTGGTGCTGCTGGCGGGCTTCACCCTGATGCGCTTCGGCGTTGTGACCATCCGTGCCAGGCACCAGCGCGACCTGCTGCTGGCCATGTCGATACTGGCGCTGGTGCTCTACCCGGCGTCCCTGGGCCTGAGCTATCTCGACCCGTTCCGCTGGGGCTACGAGCCCGGCTGGCTGCTGCTGGCGATGGCGCTGCTGACCCTTGGCTTCCTTCTCACGGGCAATGGCCTAGGCGCGGCGACGCTGCTGATCGCAACGCTGGCCTACGCATTGCGAGGCGACGGTTCCGGCAACTACTGGAACTACCTGATCGACCCGTTGCTGGCGCTCTACGCCTGGCTCTTCTGCCTCAACTGCGCGGTGCGCGCCGCTATACGCCGGCTGCGAGCATTGCGCCCCAGTGCTGGCAGCGCTCGCCACACCAGGGATCTGGCCGAGGTCGATCGATGAGTTGGATTCACTCCAGGCGCCTGCATTATCTGGCCGCCGTCGTTGCCGTACTGTTCGCGCTGTTTGCCCTGCTGCGCGGGGTTTTCCTGGTCGGGTTCTCCGGTCTTTCCTGGCCGGCCCTGATAGAGAACGAGGACGTTGCCCGAACCCTTGGAATCGGCCTGCGCTTCGACCTGCGCCTGGCGCTGCTGGTCACCCTGCCGCTGATGCTGCTGGCCTGGCTGCCACGCCTGAACCTCTTGGGCAGTCGCGCTACGCGCTACCTCGCCCGCGCCTACCTGGCGTTTGTCGTGGGCTTGCTGTTGCTGGTGTACATCGTCGATTTCGGCCACTACGCCTACCTGGGCGTGCGCATCAACGCCACGGTGCTGCGC
Organism: Pseudomonas sp. AU11447; assembly: GCF_001672555.2. Taxonomy (NCBI): domain Bacteria; kingdom Pseudomonadati; phylum Pseudomonadota; class Gammaproteobacteria; order Pseudomonadales; family Pseudomonadaceae; genus Pseudomonas; species Pseudomonas sp. AU11447. Next base: position 20,359 of record NZ_LZDG02000029.1, read on the forward strand.
TTCATCGAAGATGCGCAGATCTCCACCGGCATGGTCTGGCAAACCTACCCGGTGGTGACTATCGGCCTCGGCTGGCTGGCGCTCCTGACGCTGACGGTCGCCGCACTCTGGCAAGTGGAGCGCAGGACACTGCAACGCCCGGCCACGCCGATTTCGCGCTGGTCCGTCGCCGCCGGCTCCGCGGTGGTGACGGTGCTGGTGTTCCTCGGCCTGCTCGGCCGGGTCGACAACCTCAACCTGGAGAACCCGGTGCCGCTGCGCTGGAGCGACGCCTTCTACAGCGGCGATGCGCAGATCTCGGCGCTCGGGCTGAACCCGGTGATCTTCCTCTACGACACCCTGCGCGTCGATGCCGTCGCCTTCGACGAAGACCAGGCGCGCCAGCATTACCCGCTGATGGCGAACTACCTGGGCATCCAGGCCGCCGACGCACAGGCCCTGGACTACCGCCGGCAACAGCCGGCGCAACCCACGGCACTGGCCGCCGGGCGCCAGCCCAACGTGGTATTCGTCATGCTGGAGTCCCTGGGCACCAGCGCCGTCGGCGCCTACGGCAATCCGCTCGATCCAACGCCAAACCTCGATCGGATCGCCCGTGAAGGCTGGTTCTTCCGTCATTTCTACGTACCGGTGACCGGCACCGCGAAGACCGTCTGGGCCAGCATCACCGGGGTACCCGACGTGACCCGCGAACAGACCGCCACGCGCAACCCGCTGATCTCGCGCCAGCACAGCCTGATCAACGCGCTGGACGGCTACGAGAAGTTCTACATGATCGGCGGCAACGCTGGCTGGGCGAACATCAATGCGCTGATCCAGCGCAGCATCGACGGCGTGCAGCTCTACGAAGAGCGCCACTGGCAATCGCCGCTGGTGGACGTCTGGGGCATTTCCGACCTGGATTTCTTCAGGGAAGGCACCGCGGTACTGCGCCAACTGCCCGAGGGCCAGCCGTTCTTCGCCTACCTGCAGACTTCCGGTAACCACCGGCCCTTCACCATCCCGCGGGACAACGACGGCTTCCAGCCCCTCGATCTGCCGCTGGAGAAGGTCCAGGCCGCCGGCTCGCGCAGCCTGGAGCAGTTCAACGCGGTGCGCCTGCTGGACTTCAACATCGGCAAGCTGCTGGAAATGGCCGAGCGCGACGGCTACCTCGACAATACGATCTTCGTGTTCTTCGGCGACCACAACACCCGCATCAGCCAGATACCGCACATGGCCCCAGGCTTCGAGCAACTGGGCCTGGAGAGCAACAACGTGCCGCTGATGATCTACGCACCGGGCCTGCTGAAACCGCGCGTATTCGACGAGGCGGTGGGCCTGGCGGACCTGCTGCCCACGGTGCTCGGGCTGCTCGGCAAGCCCTATGTCAACGGCGGCATGGGCCGCGACCTGCAGCAGGTCGCGGCGGAAGGCGAACGCGTGGTACCGCTGGTGCTACGCGAAGGCACCTTCCCGATCATCGGCGGCGTGACCCGGCGCTTCCTCCTGCAGATGCAGCACGACGGCAGCTCACCAACGCTGCACGACATCTACTCGCCGACGCCCATGGAAAACGTCGCGCCGCAACACCCGGAGGAATTCCAGCGCCTCACCGCGCTGACCCGCGCCATGCACGAGACCTCGCGGGTGATGCTGTACCGCAACGTGCGCGAGTGAAGCCGAACGGCAAGACGCAGGGCGGATCACGCTGCGCATTATTCGCCCTGCGTACAGGTGTATGTGAGGGTTCAACGTGATGAAAAAAGGGCCGCTTCATGCGGCCCTTTTTCTTGCAGGCGAAAAGCTGGGATCGTCGATTCAGACCGACGACAGGTGCTCATAGAGAATGGTGGCACCGACCAGCATCAGCACTACACCGCCAATGATCTCGGCGCGCTTGCCGACCACGGCGCCGAGCACCCGGCCGAGCATGGTGCCGATGGTCACCATGGTCATGGTGGCGAGGCCGATGGCAGCGGCGGCGACCCAGATGTTCACATCGACGAAGGCCAGGCCCACACCGACCGCCAGGGCGTCGATGCTGGTGGCCACGGCGGTCACTGCCAGTACCCAGAAGGAATGCTGCGAGGGCTTCTCCTCCTCGGCTTCATCATCGTGGCGCACGCCGTTGTAGATCATGTGCAGGCCCAGCACGAGCAAGAGGCCGAAGGCGATCCAGTGGTCCCACTCGGTGACGTAGCTGCTGGCGGCCTGGCCGAGGAACCAGCCGATCAGCGGGGTGATGGCTTCGATCACGCCGAAGATCAAACCCGTGCGCAATGCTTCGACGAGACGCGGCTTGTGCAGGCTCGAGCCCTTGCCGATGGCGGCGGCGAAGGCGTCGGTGGACATGGCGAAGGCCAGGAAGATGAGCGAGATGGGATTCACGGATAACTCCAGCCGGGCACGAGACAACGACAAGACACTGCGAGCCCGGCGTGAGCGCAGTCATGTCGTTGGTCTCGCCAATCCGGACGGATGCACTGGCCACGGCAGGTTGCCGATCATGTTGACCAGGGCGACTTCACGCGGGTGGTGAAGCCAGGCTACTCCCCAAAGAGGCGGCGATCTTAACAGGAGTTCGTGAAGAAAGCGTCACCTCGGTCGGGCGAACGTGCGCCTCGCAACCTGCCGTTACTCATTAGCCGAACGGCATGAATTCGTAAGCCAGGCTTCATGATCGATGGTTAATTGATCAGCCCCTGCGCCAACCGAAGCCCCTTAAAATTCGGCTGTATGCCGCTGCGCATGCGGCTTTCCGCTCAGCCGCCAATCTTCGGTGTGCGCACTGCCTCGCCGACCGATCAGCGATTCGATCATTTCCAGCAGTTTTCCTCATGGGTTCATCCGCCACCCCGTCAGTAGACTGTGGCCACTCGCGAGCAATCACCTGTCAGAAGTCCACTACCCGAGAATCCCTTCATGAAACTGCTCACTGCCAGTGCCCTCACCCTTGCCGCCCTGCTCGCCAGCCAGGCATCCATGGCCGAAGAATCCGCCCTGATGACCAACCGCCTGACCGAGGCCAACTACCAGGCCCTGCAGGCCGCTCGCGCCAAGGCCGACGCCGAGCAGCAGACCGCGCAGAACGCCCAGCCGGACACCGAGAAAAAGGCCGGGCAGGACAAGCACTGCTGATAGCGCTGCACACCGGGAGCGCGCCGTCGCTCCCGGTTCCTCCCCGGCAAACTCGTCACCTTTTGTAGAACCATGGGGAACGCGTGGGCCTTGCTCGCAAACCGCATCCCCTGACCGACCCCATAAGCCTCTATACCCTGCGCCTGCCGTGAACGCCTTCGTAGGGCGCATAACGCCTGGGCGTTATCCGCCCTACTCGCTGATCCGAGTGGCAGCGCCGTAGAGCGGCTCGTGCATCTTGCAGGCTCCCACCGTATCGACAGCAGCTCTGCTCGCAACAGGGCAATCCGCTGCCCGCCACACCGGTTCCCTGGCATCATTCCGGCAATCCGCCCATAAACATCAGCCTTCATTGATGTCAGCCCAATCAAATATGAATTTTTCCTGATGCGGCAGCGCCCTACTCTGGCCACGCGCTGCACTGACAGCGCCAGCTACTCAGCCGTCCTTTAGAGACGCGGGTTCTCGATAACAACTCCAACTGCCCCGAGGATCTCCCATGCGCCCCGTCATGCCTGGCCGTGAATCCCCTATTTCCCTGAACACCGGAGGCCGGCATGTCTGACCTTCGCAGCCCTGTCGCATCCCACAGCAACGGCGACGAAAGCCTGCTCGCCAGCCACGGCTACCGCCAGGAACTGGACCGCGGGTTGAACCTGTGGTCGTCGTTCTCCGTCGGCTTCGCCACCATTTCCCCGGTCGTCGGCATCTACTCGGTGATGTCCCTGGGCGCCATGAGCGTCGGGCCATCCTGGGTATGGGTCGTGCCCCTGTGCCTGCTCCTGCAACTGACTGTGGCACTGGTGTACGCCGAACTGTCCTCGCAGTTCCCGCTGGCCGGCGGCTGCTACCAGTGGGTACGGCGGCTGATCGGTGACCGCGCGGCCTGGTTCACCGGCTTCCTCTACCTCGCCTCCGCCCTCGCCTCGCTGACCACCGTCGCCTACCTCGGCGGCTTCTGGCTCGGCCTGCTGCTGACCGGCGAGCCGCCGTCGGCCAACGCACAGGTGCTCTGCGGCGCGGCGCTCCTGGCCCTTGGGTTAGCGGTCAACCTGCTGGGCATCAACCCGCTGAAGTACTTCGTCAACGCCGGCATCTTCGCCGAGGCCATCGCCTCCATCGGCATCGGCGTGCTGTTGCTGCTGTTCTTCCGCAACCACTCCTTCGAGATGCTGTTCAGCAGCCTGAATGCCCTGGAAGTCTCCGGCGGCACCTACTGGAGCGGTTTCCTTACCGCGCTGGCCGTGGGCGGCTGGGCCTTCCTCGGCTTCGATGCCTGCTCGCAGATTTCCGAGGAAACCACCGACGCCCGCGTCTCCACGCCCCGCGCCATCCTGCGTTCGATGCTGGTGGTCGGGCTGACGGTGATGCTCACCGCCTTCGCCGTCACCCTGTCGTACAAGGACCCGGCCGCCGTGGTCAGCGGGCAGATCATCGACCCGGTAACCCCGGCCGTGGTGGACGCCTTCGGCGCCTGGGCCGAGCAGCCGTTCGTGGCCATCGTGCTGGTCGCCTTCGTCGCCTGCGTGGTCTCGGTGCAGACCTACATCGGCCGCGCCATCTTCGGCATGGCCCGCGATGAAATCCTTCCCGGCTCCGCCCTGCTGCGCCGCGTCGACAAGCGCAAGGTACCGATGGCCGCGATGGTCTGCAGCACCCTGCTGGCCAGCCTGGGCCTGGCCCTGGGGCTGAACGCCACGGCGGTCGGCACGCTGATCGCCTTCGGCAGCGGCGGCTTCTTCTTCGTCTTCCTGATCGTCGCCGCCAGCGCGCTGTACGCACGCCTGACCGGCCGCTGGGACCCGGACAAGGGCGCGCTGAGGCTCGGTCGCAAGGGCCTGCTGGTCAACGTCATCGCCGTGGTCTGGCTGGTGTTCGAGGCGATCAACGTGGCCTGGCCGCGGGAGATGCTCGCCCCGCCCGGCGCGCCCTGGTTCCAGGTCTGGGCGGTGGTCGTGGTGTTCTCCGCTCTCGCCCTGTTCGGCCTGGCCTACCTGTTCATCGCCAAGCCGCACCGCCGCATCGCCACTAGCCTGAGCTTCGCCGGCCGCGCCGTCGGCTGAGCGCTCACCTGAACGTCTGGCGCCGGGCCTGTCCGGCGCCCCGTTTCCCACATCCTCCCGCCGCTGGCTTTGCACGAGCCGGCACGGGCAGGCCATGCCTGAAATCCGGAGCTTGTCATGTCCACCCTGAACTACTGGAACTACCCCACGGAAATCCTCTGCGGCGTCGGCGCCCTCGATCAGTTGGCCGAACGCTGCCGCCTGGCCGGCATGCGCAAGCCGCTGCTGGTCACCGACCCCGGCATGCTCGAACTGCCGCCGCTGCACGAAGTGCGGCGCCGTCTGGAAACGGCCGGCATCGACTACGCGCTGTTCCACGGTTTCTCCAGCAACCCCGCGCTGGAAGAAGTCAGCGCCGGCGCCGTCGTTCTGGCCGACGGCGGCCACGACTCGCTGATCGCCCTGGGCGGCGGCAGCGCACTGGACGCAGCCAAGGGCATCGCCCTGCTCAGCCGCGATGCGAACGGCCTGCACAATTTCGAATGGTCGCAACTGATCGAACGCTACCCGACCCTGGGTGATCACCCCGCCCTCGATCTGCCGCCGCTGATCGCCATTCCCACTACCGCCGGCACCGGCTCCGAACTGGGCCGCGAGGCGGTGCTGACCGATACCGCGCGCGGCATCAAGATAGTCGTCGGCCACCGCGAGTTGCTGGCCCGCTCGGTGATTCTCGACCCGGTACTGACCGTCGGCCTGCCGAAGTCGCTCACCGCCGCCACCGGCATGGACGCCCTGACCCATCACCTGGAGTCGCTGTTCTCGCCGCTCTACCACCCGATGTCCGCCGGCGTCGCCATCGAAGGCGTACGCCTGGTGAAGGAGCACCTGCAACGCGCCGTGCACAACGGCACCGACCTCGCCGCGCGCGAAGGCATGCTGGTGGCTTCGGCCAGTGCGGCAGTCGCCTTCCAGAAGGGGCTCGGCGGTGTGCACGCGCTGGCCCACCCACTGGGTGCCAAGCACCACAAGCACCACGGCCTGCTCAACGCCGTGCTGCTGCCGTACCTGCTGGTGGCCAACCGCCCGGCCATCGAAGCCGACGCCACGCGTCTGGCGCGCTACCTCGAACTGCCGGAAGCGAGCTTCGACGGCCTGCTGGGCTGGGTGCTGGAACTGCGTTCGGCGGTGGGCATTCCGCATACGCTCAGGGAGCTGGGCCTGGACGGCGAAGATGCGCAGTGGGTCGGCGAACAGGCGGTGGCGGATATCTCCTCCTCCGAGACCAATGCCCTGCCGCTGCAGGCCGAGGACTACTCGCGCATCTACCTCAACGCGGTCAACGGCGTGCTCGCCTGAGGGCTAGCCGAGGCCGTGCACGCTCAGCAGGTCCTCGATGAAGGCACGGGCGGCCTCGCTGCGCGGCCGCCCGGCGTAGGTGATCATGCTGTGGGTCACCTCGTAGCAGAGCTGCTCCGGCAGCAGTGGCTTCATCCGCCCGCGCTCGACCCAGATGTTCGCGTAGTGGGTCGGTAGATAGCCCAAGTGCGTGCCGGCCAGCACCGAATGCGCCACCGCCTCCATGTGATGCGCGGTGGCGCTGCTGCGTTCGGGGCGGAACGGCAATTCCTGGTCCGCCGGCAGGAAGCCATGGCGCACCCAGTTGTACTCGGCGATCTGCTCCAGTGTCGGCTCGTGCGCCGCGAACAGCGGGTGGCGCTCGCCGCAGAACACGCCGATCTCTTCCGTGTACAGCGGCAGGTAATCCAGAGTCGGGCGCGCGCGGCTGAAGTAGGAAATAGCCAGGTCCAACTGGCCGTCGATCACCGCCAGCTCCAACTCGGTGGGCGAATTCACGTAGAGGTTCAGCTGCACGTCCTGCTCGCGACCGTGGAAGGCCGCCAGGGTCTCGTCGAAGCGCGCCTGCGGCAGGGTCGTGACGTTGTCCGCCAGCCCCAGGTACAGCTCGCCCACCAGCTTGCCCGAGAGCGCCTGCGCCTGGTCGCGGAACAGGCCGATGGCGTCGAACATCGCCTGGGACGCCTCGAGAATCCGCTGCCCTTTCGCGGTCAGGCGGAAGCCGCCCTTGCCACGTTCGCACAGCCGATAGCCCAGGCGCTTCTCCAGGCTGCCGATGTGCATGCTGATGTTCGACTGGCTCATGTTCAGCTCGGCCTGCGCCGCGGTGAAGCCGCCGCACTTCACCACGGAGGCGAAGATGCGCAGCAGGCGCAGATCGAGGTCGGTGAAATTCCTGAGCATGGGCAGCGTCCGTCGCTGGGCGGGCGGCTAGTCTACTGCACGGGGCACGGCCAGTCCCGCTGGTGCGATCCGATGGAATCCCTGGCGCGCCCGCGAGTCCCTGCTCAGGTAGTCCTGATGGAGAAAAGCCATGCTGCTCGAAGGTTCCTGCCACTGTGGCGCCGTGCACTTCAGCCTGCACAGTGCCCATCCCTACCCTTACCAGCGCTGCTACTGCTCGATCTGCCGCAAGACCCAGGGCGGCGGCGGTTACGCGATCAACCTCGGTGGCGACTCCGCCAGCCTCAAAGTGCGCGGGCGCAAGCACATCAGCATCTACCACGCGAAGCTCCGCGAGGAAGGCCAGCGCACGCGTACCAGTGGCGCCGAACGGCACTTCTGCAGCCTGTGCGGCAGCGGCCTGTGGCTGTACGACGCGCGATGGCCGGAACTGATCCACCCCTTCGCCTCCGCCATCGACACCCCGCTGCCCGTGCCACCTGAACACACCCACCTGCTGCTGCGCTCGAAGGCGAGCTGGGTCGAAGTGCAGGCCACGTCGCATGACCTGCAATTCGACGATTACCCGCAGGAGTCCATCGCCCAGTGGCACCAGCGGCTTGGTTTGGAGCGGTAACCGGGGCGCGCTGCCGCGCCCCGGCATGACTCAGAAGGCGATGCTGAGCCCCAGTCGCGCCGCATTGTCGCGGCTACCGTCGCCGGTCTGGCCGGAATAGCCCAGCTCGACACTGGCCTGCGGCGCCAGTTGCAGGCTGACGCCGACACGCCCCACTGCAGTATTGCGTGCCAGCGGGACACCCGTGACGGTGAAGCTGCCGTAGTCGCCGAGGGTCATCCGGCTCTCGTCCTCCGGCACATCCAGCGCGTGCTGCCAGGCCAGGCTGGTGGTCAGCGCCAACGGGCGATCGAACAACATGCCGAGCGGTGCCTTGGCACGCAGGCCCAGGCTGGTGTAGTCGACCCGATCGGTTTCGCTGCCACCGTGCAGCGCGGCTTCGCCACCATGCTCGTTGAAGCTGTCGCTGTGTACCTCGACATGGGCGATGCCCGCAAAGGGTTCCAGCTCCAGCTCGGCGAGCTGCAGGCGGTAGCCCAGCTCGCCAAACACTTGCGTGGTATCAGCGTCGTAGCTGGCCTTGAGCTTCTGCTGCTGGCTGCCCACCGTCACATCGCGACGGGTGTCCAGATCGTTCCAGGTGCGCGCCACGCCCAGGCGCAAGCCAAGGGCATCCCACTGGCCGCCGAGATAGGCCGCAAGGGTGGTGCTGGAGACGTCGGCCGAGGAGCTCCGCGCATCGACGTCCAGGTCAGCCGTGCCGTAGCCTGTGGCCAGGCCCACGCGCCAGGTGTCGTTCAGCGCCAGGTCCGCGCCAACCAGCATGCCCTGGCTGTTGCGGTCCAGGCTGGCGGCACCGCCGGTGCCGTCGCTGTCACTGGCCCCGCCGTAGCCCTTGATCCAGACGTCCAGAGCGCTGCCGGCGCCGCCCTGGCGTACCTCATAGAGACGGTCGGTGAGCGCCTCGCGCACCTGACGACTGTCGTCGAACAACGCCGTCCGCGCGCTGGCATGCATTTCACCGGACAGGCTGTCGTAGGCACGCTGCGCCTGCTCGACGCTGAGCCCGGACATCTCGCTCCAGAGCGCCTTGCCAACAGCAGGGTCGATGACCCCGGCCACCGCCCGCTGGTTGCCCGTTCGAGCCACGGAAACGAAGGTGGTGTCGTTGCGCTCCATCACCAGAGTGACGCCAGTGGCCGAGTACTGCAGCGATGCATCGAGGAATGCCAGGTTACTGGTGACATTGGCGAAAGTACCCTGCAACGCGGCCGCCTGGATGATGGCGTAGCTGGAGCTGGGCTTCCAGGTACCGGGCTCGGCCAGGACGCTGAGGTTCGCACCGTTCAGAGCGACGGTACCGGTGGACACCAGGCGGTCGGTGCTGCCGTCCGGGGCGTTCTCGATCTCCAGGGTCGAGCCGGCGCCCAAGGTCACATCGCCATCCACAGTCAGCGTGCCGATGGAGTTGCCCGGCGCCAATTTCGCACCATTGGCGAGGGTGACGTTGCCGTCGATGACGCCATGGCCACCGAGCGTAGCGCCACCGGCGACATCCACGTTGCTGGTCAAGCGCGCAGTGGAGCCCACGCTCCCGCCGACGACCAGACGCCCGTCTTCCACCTGGGTGCCGCCGCCGACACTGGAGTCGCTCTCCAGCACCAGGGCACCGGCTCCGTGCTTGACCAGGCTGCCGCTGCCGGACATGGCATTGGCGAAGCTGGCGTTGCTGGCCTGATCCAGGATCAGCCGTGCATTGTTGGTGATGACGCCGCTGCCGAAGCTCTCGACCGAGCCGGTGAGCGTCCCCGCGCTGATCAGTGTGCCGCCGCTGTAGCTGTTGCTGCCCAGAGTCAGGTTGCCGGCGCCGGTCTTGGTCAGCGAGCCCGTGCCGGATATCGCGTTGGCCAGAGTGGCGTCACGGGCCTGGTCAAGCACGAGCGTCGCGTTGTCGACGATCGCGCCGCTGCCGAAGCTGCCGGCCGAGCCGCTGAGCGTGCCCGCGCTCACCAGCGTGCCACCGGTGTAGCTGTTATTGCCGCCCAGCACCAGGGTGCCGTCGCCGAGCTTGGTCAGTGCGCCGCCGCCGGAAAGCACCTGCCCGAGGGTGAAGGTGTTATCGGCATCAGCGATGTCCAGACCACCACCGGCCGCCCCGAACACGACGTCGCGCGCCGTGCTCTGGAAACCGTTGCCGGTGATGCGCAAGGTGCCACCCTCGAAGTCGAGATTGGCGGAGGACGCGCCGAGGTTGGCGTCGCTGGAAACCGACAGCGTACCCAGGCTCAGACGCGTGCTCTGCTTGTAGTTGTTAGTGCCAGTGAGCACCAGAGTGCCCAGCCCGGTCTTGTCGATACCAGCGCCGAACAGCGAATTGTCGATAGAAGCTGCCCAGCCGCTCGACACCTGACTGCCGTCGCCGACCCGCACTTCGCCCAGGGCGCCCGGCGTGGTGCCGGTCAGCACCAGGTTGTCGCCGACCAGGTGATAGCCGTCGCTGGCGAACTGAATGCCCTGCGCCGCGATGGCGCCATTGCTGTTATCGACGGTCACCGTGCCGGCCGCACCGCCGAAGATGGAGAACGCGTCGTTGGGGTTGCGCCACGCGGTGGTGCTACCCGTGGCGTCCGTCCAGTTCGCACCGGCCTGCGACCAGACGCCGGTGCCACCGCCCATCTGCGATGCGCTGGCAAGGCCATCGGCGTTCCAGAAGTTGAGCGAGAGGCTGCCCGAATTGATCAGGTTGATCTGCTTGGCGTCACTCAGGATCTGCAGGGTCGGCCCCGACGGTGGAAGGAGGCCGCCGCTGCTCATGGTCAGTGCGCCGCCCCAGTCGAACAGCCGGTAGACGCCCGGGCCATAGCCCCCCGCATTGCTCAGGTTCAACTGGGCGCCCTGCAGATTCAGGTCACCGGTCACCGAGACGCTGTGGCTGGCCCCTGGCGTCGAGAATCCACCCGAGGCACCCAGGCTGAAGTCCGCCTGGCTGCCTTGGCGCAGGGTCAGGTCGCCGTCGATGGTGAACACCCCGACCGGGGCACCCGAAGCGAGATGCCCGCCCGAGGCCACATCGACATTGCCGGCCACGGTGCCAAAGCCACCCAGCGACGCGCCGCTGGAAACCGAGACCGGGCCTTCGACACGCGCCGACGCATGGCTGCTGTCACCGACCAGCAAGCTGCCACCGGTAATCTGCGTGCCGCCGGTGTAGGTATTGCTGCCATTGAGGGTCAAGGTGCCGCTGCCCACCTTGTTCAACTGCCCGCCCGCACCACTGATGACACCCGCGTAATTGCCTGATGCCAGGGACAGGCTACTGGTGCCCAGCCTGACTGCGCTGCCAGTGCCGCCAACCAACGACCCCAGGGATTGGCCAGGCTGCGACGACAGGTTCAGCGTGGCGCCGGTATTCACCTCGGCCATCAGGCTCGGGTTACTGATCGTATTAAGGGCCAGCGTTCCGCCGTTGACGGTGAGGCTACCGGCCAGATAGTTGCCGATGAGCGTCAGCTCGCCCGATCCCTGCTTCAGCAACTGCCCCGGCCCGGAGATATCCCCCAGATAAGTCGTGGAAACGTTGCTATCGACGGTCAGTGCGCTCGTGCCCAGCAAGATAGAGCCGCCAACGCCACTCAGCGCTGCCACCGTCTGAGGGCCGCCCAGGCCCAGGTCCAGTACGGTTCCGCTGCTCAGGCTAAGGGCCCCACTCGACAGTCCGCCAGGGCGAACTACCAATGTACCGGCGGCAACTCTGGTGGCACCGCTGCTGGTATTGTTGCCACTGAGTGTCAAGGTGCCGGTGCCGGACTTGACCAACGCTCCCGTGCCGGACATTGCGCCGGAATAGGTGCCATTGGAAGACTGGTTGAAGGTCACGGTGCCGCTGTTGACGAGGTTGCCTCTGATGCTGTTCGTGTTGCCTACCAGGGTCGAGCTGGCGCCGACCTGGATATTGCCGGAAAGGGAGCTGTTCACCCCATTCAGGGAGACCACCGGAGCTGTGATATTCAGGCCACCCGTACCGCCGATACTGCCGTTGAGGGTGTAGTTGTTGGGCCCGGCCAGCGTCAGCCCGCCCAGGCCCAGATTGAATGGGTTGCTCATCGTCACAGCACCCAGAGAACTGATCAACGTGCCGCCCTTGGCCTGGATGTCACCCAGCCCCATCTCGGTGCCGGTCGCCAGGATCACTGCGCCGCCATTGAGCTCGACCGACGCCCCTGGCACCAGCGGGCTGCCGGTCAGGGTCCAGGTGCCGCTGTTGACCTGCAGAGAATGGAAATTCAGGTAGGTATCGCCTGAAGCCGCACCCGAACCCGCCGTTCCGGACCCGGTCCCGAGCGAAGGCAGGACGTTCTGCAGCACCAGGGTATTGTCGTAGCCAACCCCGTCGACCGTGCCGGCCTTGGCAAAGCTCAAGTCGCTCATGCCAGCCACCGGCATGGTATCCGCTGTGCTGCCTCCGGCAGTGATCGACGAGCCCGTCACGGCGGTGAAGGTATTGTGGCCGCCGGCGCCCAGAGAGACGCTACCGGCGATGGTTCCGGCGTTGGTGAAGTGGTTGCCGAAGCCAAGGATGGAGGGGGACTGCAGTGCGACGCGGCCGGAGATGGTCGCACCCGCGGTGTTGACGAAGTCCACTGCGCTGCCGCCGACGATGGCAATCGCCGCCATATCCCCGGCCGCCTGCGGCACGCCAGCAATCGAACGGGCGGCAATCGTTCCCGTATTGACCACCTGGGTTGTACCACCCATGCCATTCTGCACGAGCATTGCCAGGCCGCTCAGCGTGTTCGTCGAGACGCCCTCCTGGCCCCGTGCTCCCGCAATGCTCCCGAAGTTGCTGATGCTGACGTTACTTCCGTTGGCGTTACCCACGACCAATCCCGACGACTGGATAGCGATGGGCCCCAGCACGCTCGGATCGATAACGCCGTGGTTCGTCAACGTCACAAAACTGCCCGTCAGCTGCAGCGCGGTGCCGCCGCTGCCTAACAAGACGCCCAACTCGCCTCCCGCCGCCACAGTGACATCAAGGCTGTCCGCAATGTTGCTGTAATAGGGAACCAGCGGGTTGGCTGCGCCGCTACAGCTCACCGTGACCGGGGAGTTCTGCGTGCAACCCGCCTGCACCGCCGTGCTCAACCCCGAAAGGGTGAACAGCGCCGCCCCGCAGATAGCAATCCGTGCCGCCACCCCGCCCACCGACGAACGCCCGCCGCGGGACTGCGTCGCCAGCTCCGAAGCGGCCTGCCAGGCGCCCAGCCGACGGTTCCATACCAGCCGATAGATGTGATTCAAGACCTGCTCCTCAAGGTAAACGGCGCTCCGGGTTCTGTGACCCGGTGGCCAGCACGGAACGGACAGCCGTGACCTTCATCGCCGCGATGGCGGCGCAGGAGTCGAGATGCGGAAAAGCACGCAGGAAAATGCATCGCACCCTCCCTGGTGTGGCGCATCGCAGAGTCACGCTTGTCGTCCTTGTTATGGGTGATGGGTGATGCACCACTCGGCCTGGAACCGGCGCTCGAACGGCAAGGCATGGCCCCGCCGAGCATGCGACACCCTGACGCAGTGGTGACCGATGGGCCGCGAGGGTAGCAGACTGCCACTAATTTGTAGGAAAAATCTTGCACTACCGTTCAGGAAAATTGCGTCAGCCCTCACGCCCGCCAGAAAGGTTTCGCGATCTCCAGTACCACCTGGCGCCGCGTCAGGCCGATGTCCTCGATCAGGTGCGGATTGGCCCTGGCCATCACGGCGAGTTGCTGGCGAAGCTGGGCGCGGGCCTGCCAGAGCGCCAGCAGTTCGAGCACGGCCGACGGGCTGAAGTGCCGCGGCGGAGCTTCCGACAGCAGCAGGCGGGGAGTATCGTTCATGACAGCCTCCATGGACTCGGACCTCATGGGTCAAGCATGGAGAGCGCCCGGCAAGCCGTCCTTAAGTGGCGCCAAACACTTCCAAAAACTTGCAAAGGGGGCGGCATGCAGCAATCGCGTCTGGCTTTCGGTCCCTTCGTGCTCGATGGCGCCAATGGCACGCTCAAGCGCAACGACGTTCCCGTGGCCATCGGATCCCGTGCGCTGAACCTGTTGAGCGCCCTGCTCCAGCGGCCGGGTGAAATCCTCGGCAAGGCCGAGCTGATGGACGCCGCCTGGCAGGGCCTGGTGGTCGAGGAAGGCAACCTCACGGTGCAGATCGCCCAGCTGCGCAAGGTGCTGGGCGAGCACCCCGACGGCAGCCCCTGGATCACCACGGTGCCCCGCGTCGGCTACCGCTTCAGCGCAAGCGTGGAGCGCCTGGCCGAGGCGCCGCGTGCGTCGCTGTCGTTGCCGGATGAGCCTTCGATTGCCGTGCTGCCCTTCGTCAACGGCAGCCCCGACGCCGAGCAGGAGTATTTCGTCGATGGCCTGACCGAGGACCTGACCACCGAGCTGTCGAGGGTTTCCGGCCTGTTCGTGATCGCCCGCACCTCGGCATTCGCCTACAAGGGCAAGGCCATGGACGTGCGCGAGATCGCCCGCCAACTGGGCGTGCGCTACCTGCTCCAGGGCAGCGCACGCCGCGCCGATGCCCGTGTGCGGATCAACGCCCAGCTGGTGGATGCGCTCAGTGGCGAGCAGCTCTGGGCAGAGCGCTTCAACCGCGAACTGGAGGCCGTCTTCGCCGTGCAGGACGAGGTCGCCGGGCACATCGTCCAGGCCCTGCTCGGCCATCTGCGCACACCCCTGCCGCGCAATCGCCCGAGGAACATCGAGGCCTACGAACTGTGCGTACGCGCCCGCCAGCTGATGGACGACTCGCCGCTGGCCGCGCGCGAAGCACACCTGATGCTCAGCCGTGCCATCGCCCTCGATCCGCAGTACGCGGAAGCGCGCCGCTGGCTGGCGATGAACCACTGGATGGGCTGGATACACAGCGGCGGCCCCACCCAGGCTGAGCGCGACACGGCACTGCAGCGGGCGCGCGAAGCCGTGGCCATCGCCCCCAATGACGCCGGCTGCCGCTGGAGCCTGGCCTACCTGCTGACGTATGAACGGCAGTACGCCGAAGCCGACCGGGAGTTCCAGCGCGCCATCGAGCTCGACCCGAACGATGCGGACGCCTGGGCGGCGCTGTCCGACGTCACGGTACTGGCCGGGCGCATCGACGAAGGCCTGGAGCACATCCGCCGGGCCTTTCGCCTCAACCCCTTCCCCGCCGGCTGGTACTACCTGACCCTCGGCCAGGCGCAGTACGCCGCGCGCGATTACCAGGGCGCCATCCAGACCCTGCGCCACGACGAAACCTACCGCAGCAGCTCGCGGCGCTTCCTCGCCGCCAGCCTCGCGCAACTCGGCCGGCTGGACGAGGCTCGCGCGGAAACCGAATTCTTCCTGGTGGGCAATCCGAACTTCACCATCCGCCACTGGGTGGAGACCGAACCCCTGCGTGACGCGGTAGTGCGCGAGCACTTCGTCGAAGGCTTCCGCAAGGCGGGCCTGCCCGACTGAGCACTGCGCCGACTGCGCACAAGGCAGCCGGCGCGGTTCCACTCAGGTCGGCAACAGCCCGGCCTTGGCCGCCATGGTCAGGGCCAGGTCCTCGATCATGTCTTCCTGGCCGCCCACGGTGCCGCGCCGCCCCAGTTCCACCAGCAAGTCGCGGGCGGAAATCGCATAGCGGGCCTCGGCGCGCTTGGCGAACAGCAGGAAGGAGCTGTACACGCCGGCGTAACCCAGGGTCAGCGCGTCGCGGTCGAGGCGGATCGGCTGGTCCATCATCGGCACCACGCGGTCCTCGGCGACATCCATGATGCCGTACAGGTCGACACCGCAATCCACCCCCATGCGCTTGAGCACCGCGACGAAGACTTCCAGCGGCGTGTTGCCGGCGCCGGCACCCAGGCCGGCCACCGAGCCGTCGATGCGAGCGGCACCGGCCTCGATGGCGGCCAGGGAGTTGGCGATGGCCATGCCCAGGTTGTGGTGGCCATGGAAGCCGACCTCGGTCTGCGGCTTCAGCTCGGCGCGCAGCAGGCCGATCTTCTGGCTGACCTCCGCCGGTAGCATGTAGCCGGCCGAATCGGTGCAGTAGATGCAGTTGGCGCCGAAGCTCTCCATCAGCCGCGCCTGTTCCAGCAGCTGCTCGGCACTGACCATGTGCGCCATCATCAGGAAGCCGACGGTATCCAGCCCCATCTCGCGGGACATGCCGATGTGCTGCTCGGAAACGTCCGCCTCGGTGCAATGGGTCGCCACGCGGATGGTGGACACACCGCAGCCATGCGCCATCTTCAGGTGCTCGACGGTGCCGATGCCCGGCAGCAGCAGCGCCGAGACCTTGGCCTGCTTGAGCCTGGGAATCACCGCCTCGAAGTACTCGCGGTCGGTGTGGGCCGGGAAGCCGTAGTTCACCGAGGCGCCGCCCAGGCCGTCGCCGTGGGTGATCTCGATCAGCGGCACGCCGGCCTCGTCGAGGCCGGTGGCCACGCAAACCATCTGCTCCAGGCTGATCTGGTGGCGCTTGGCGTGCATGCCATCGCGCAGGCTCATGTCGTGCAGGCGGACCTTCTTACCTTGCAGGTTCATGGTGATTCTCCTCAGCGGGACGGCAGTTGCAGGGCGCCCTGGTGGGCTTGTTCGGCGAACATCTCGGCGGTGCGCAGGCCGGCGGCGGTCATGATGTCGAGGTTGCCGGCGGACTTGGGCAGGTAGTCGCCCAGGCCTTCCACCTCCAGGTACACCGAGACGCGGTTACCCTCGAACACCGGGCCGTTGATCAGCTTGTAGCCCGGCACGTAGCGCTGCACCTCGCGGATCATCTCGTGCACCGAGCTGCGGATTGCCGCCTGGTCCGGCGTGCCGGCGGTCAGGCAATGGATGGTGTCGCGCATCATCAGCGGCGGCTCGGCGGGGTTGATGACGATGATCGCCTTGCCCTGTTTCGCCCCGCCGACCTGCTCGATCGCGCCGGAGGTGGTGCGGGTGAATTCGTCGATGTTCTTGCGCGTGCCCGGCCCGACCGAGCGCGACGAAACGGTGGCGACAATCTCGGCATAGTCCACCGGCTGCACCCGTGAGACCGCCGCCACCATGGGAATCGTGGCCTGGCCGCCGCAGGTGACCATGTTGACGTTCATCGCCAGGTTGCCGGCATGCTCGGCGAGGTTCACCGGCGGCACGCAGAACGGCCCGATGGCCGCCGGCGTGAGGTCGACCATGATCACGCCGAGGGCGTTCAGCTTGCGGCTGTTCTCGGCATGTACATAGGCCGAAGTGGCATCGAAGGCGATGCGGATGTCGTCGTCCAGTACGTGCGGCAGCAGGCCGTCGACGCCCTCGGAAGTGGTCTTCAGGCCGAACTCGCGGGCACGCGCCAGGCCATCCGAAGACGGGTCGACGCCGACCATCCACACCGGTTCGATCCACTCGGACCGGCGCATCTTCATCAGCAGATCGGTGCCGATGTTGCCGGGGCCGATGATCGCGGCCCGTAGTTTCTTGCTCATGGATGACTCCTATGCACGGAAGGACACCCGGGCGCTGCCCAGGCCGTCGATATCCAGTTCGAAATGGTCGCCGGCCCGCGCCGGCTCCAGGGGCACCAGCGAGCCGGAGAGGATGATTTCGCCCGCCTTGAAGGGGATGCCGAAGGCGCCCAGGGTGTTGGCCAGCCAGGCCACGGCAGTGAGCGGGTTGCCCTGCACCGCCGAACCCAGGCCCTCGCTGATCGGCATGCCGTTCTTGCGCACGCGCATGCGCAGGTTGGGCAGGTCCAGCTCGCGCGGGTCGCGCTCCACCTCGCCGAGGACGAACACGCCGCAGGAAGCGTTGTCGGCCACGGTGTCCTGGATGCGGATCTTCCAGTCGTGGATGCGCGAATCGACGATCTCGAAGCAGGCCATCACGCATTCGCTGGCCGCCAGCACATCGGCCTCGGTCACGCCGGGGCCCTTCAGGTCATGCTTGAGGCGGAAGGCGATCTCGCCCTCCGCGCGGGGCTGGATCAGGCGGTTTTCCGCGAGCGAGATATCGGCACCATTGGCAAACCACATCCGGCGGGTGATGAAACCGAAGTCCGGCTGGTGCACGTCGAGCATGCGCTGCACGGCTGCGGAGGTGACGCCGATCTTCTTGCCCACCAGCTCGTCGCCGTCAGCCAGGCGGCGTTGCAGCATGTGCTGGGAGATGCGGTAGGCATCCTCGATACCGATATCGGCCCAGCGCTCGGTCAGCGGCGCCAGGGTGCGGCCCTCCATGAGCGCGGCGTAGAGTTCATCGGCGTGCTGACGCTGGAGTAGCTCGCTCATACCGCGTCCTCCGCGAGGAAGGCCAGCACTTCGCGATTGAACAGCGCACGGTGCTCCACCATCACCCAGTGCCCGCACTCGCTGAGCAGCACGAAGCGGATGTTGCGGCACGCCTGCATCAGCGTCTGCGCGCCGCTGGCCGGGCAGAACTTGTCGTTCATGCCCCAGAAACCGAGGATCGGGCAGCTCAGCTCGGCCAACTGTGCCGACAGGTTCGGCACCTGCATGCGGGTCAGCACGCAGCGCGGCTGCTCCTTCACCACGGCAACGCGCTCGTTCACCGTTTCATCGCTGATCTGCGCGGCATCGAAGAGCTGCAGCGAGAGCAGGCGACGCATGCCGGCGGCGTCGTTCAGCTCGCCGTTGGCGAAGGCCGCGCCCATCTTCTGGATGCCCTCCATCTGCAGGTAGTACTGCTCCTTCTCCATCAGGCCGCCGGGCGCCATCAGCACCAGGCGGGTGATGCGCTGCGGCTGCAGCAAGGCCATGCGGATGGCGATGGCACCGCCCAGGGAGTTGCCCACCAGGGTGCAGCGCGGGATGTCCAGCGCGTCGAGCAGGCCGAACAGGGCATCGACGAAGAAATCCAGGGTGTAGTCGGTTTCCGGCTTGTCGCTGGCGCCGTAGCCCGGCAGGTCCGGCACCAGCACGCGATGGCCAGCCACGACGAACTCCGGGTAGTTCTGCTTGAAGTTGCTGTGGCCGCTGGCGCCGGGGCCGCTGCCGTGGATGAACAGCACGGCGTCGCCGTTGCCGCTGTCCAGGTAATGCAGTCGGAGTCCGTCGTTGAGGGTGACGAAGTGTCCTTGCGGCAAGGCAGCCATGGCATCGCTCCAGGGGGAATGTGCCGGGATTATTTCGGCGCCCTGGCCGGTGCCACATCGTCCGAGAGGACTACGGGTGGTTTCGTGCGCAGGCTCGCCCTTCGTGGGATGGGTCACTGGCACCAGCCCCTGGAACCAAACGGCTCTTCGCAGGAGCGAGCTTGCTCGCGAAAGGCGCTATCCAGCGACACCTCGCTGACCGCCCTAGTCCCTTCGGACGTGGGCGCGCGGGGCCGCCGCGCCTAGGCTGCAAGCCTTCCCCACAGAGGCACGGACATGACGAGAGCTTTGGATTTCAGCGGCCAGGTGGTGCTGGTCACCGGCGGTGGCAAGGGTGTCGGCCGGGGCATCAGCCAGCGTTTCCTGGAACAGGGCGCCGAGGTGGTGATCTGCGGCCGCGAGGCGCCCGAGCAACTGCCCAGCCACGAAGGGCGTGAAGCCTGGTTCATCCCCTGCGACGTGCGCGATTTCGAGCAACTGCAGGCACTGATGTCCGCCATCGACGAACGCTATGGCCGCCTGGACGTGCTGATCAACAACGCCGGCGGCGCGCCGTACGCCGATGCCGCCGACGCTTCACCGCGCTTCTCCGAGGCCATCGTCCGGCTCAACCTGCTGGCGCCGCTCAATCTCTGCCAACTGGCCAACCAGCGCATGCAGCAGCAGGCCGACGGGGGCAGCATCATCAACATCTGCAGCGTCAGCGCCACCCGCCCTTCCCCTGGCACCGCCGCCTATGGCGCAGCCAAGGCCGGGCTGCTCAACCTGGGCCGCTCGCTGGCGGTGGAATGGGCGCCGAAGGTGCGCGTCAACGCGCTGATCGGCGGGCTGATCCGCACCGAGCAGAGCCACCTGCACTACGGCGACGAAGCTGGCCTGCAACGCGTCGCCAGCACCGTTCCGCTGGGGCGACTGGCCGAGCCGGGTGATATCGGCGACGCCTGCCTGTATCTTGCTTCACCGCTGGCGGCCTATGTCAGCGGCGCCGAGATTGCCTTGCACGGCGGCGGCGAGCGCCCCGCCTTCCTCGAAGCGGCCCAGGGATGACGCCATGCTCAGTGCCCGACACGAACTGATTCTCGACCTGCCCCACGCCGCCGCCTGGGCGCGCCTGCGCGACCTCAGCCTGGCGCCGCACTATGTGCCCGGCCTGACCGGCTGCGACTTCCACCCCGGCCCGCGCGAAGGCCTCGGCGCCAGCCGGCGGGTGCACATGAAGCGCGGCTTCCTCGACGAAAGCGTGGTCGACTGGCACGAAGGCCAGGGCCTGGTGCTGCGCCTGCATCGCGCCGAGCAGGGGCCGCCCTTCCCGTTTCGCCAGGCCAGCTTCCGCTACGCACTGCTTCCCGAGGGAGACGCGCGCACCCGACTGGTCCTGAGCCTGGACGGCGACCTGCGCGGCGGGCGCCTGGGTGAATGGCTGCTGGCCGGCGCGCTGCGGCGGACCGTGGCGAAGATCGCGGTGAACCTGAAAGCCTTCTACGAAACCGGCAAGACGCAGAACGCCAGCTTCAGCGGCCGATAAACCGCCCCTGTAGGAGCGAGCTTGCTCGCGAACCCGGGCCCCGCAGCGGAGTCTGTTCGCGAGCAAGCTCGCTCCTACAAGTAGCCTCACCGCAGGGCGTATCACGCGCCGCGGTGTACGCCGGCTTCACTCCGGCCGCTGCTCCAGGTTGAGGTCCCCCCAATACGCCTTCATGCGGCGAATGAGGCCGTGCTCGTCGAACTCCATCACGTCGATCACATGCAGGCTGCACGGCGCGCCGTTCCAGTTCAGGTCGACGCGGAACGGCATGGCGCCGCAACCGTTGCCGGTGACCCGCACCGGCCCGGTGAGCTGGGCGCTGACTTCGGCGCGGCCGAGCCCCTCGCGGTAGAAGCGAGCGATGGCCTCGATCCCCACCTGAGGCTCGGCGCCCACCGGGTCCTCGACCACCGCGTCGTCAGCATAGAGCGCGAGGATGCCATCGATATCGCCGGCGTCCACCAGTTCCACGTAGCGCGCCATGCGCCGGCGGATCAGTTGGGCGTCCATCAGGCCACCTCGAACAGGGCAGCCGCGCCCATGCCGCCGCCGATGCACATGCTCACCACGACGTAACGCACGCCGCGACGACGCCCTTCCAGCAGCGCGTGGCCGGCCATGCGCGCGCCGGACATGCCGAACGGATGGCCGATGGCGATGGCACCGCCGTTGACGTTCAGGCGCTCATCGGGGATGCCCAGCTTGTCCTGGCAGAACAGCACCTGGCAGGCGAAGGCTTCGTTGAGCTCCCACAGACCGATGTCGTCCATCTTCAGGCCGTGGCGCTGGAGCAGCTTCGGGATCGCGAAGACCGGCCCGATACCCATCTCGTCGGCGTTGCAGCCGGCCACCGCCAGGCCCCGGTAGATGCCCAGCGGTTGCAGACCGCGGCGCTCTGCCTCGCGCGCTTCCATCAGCAGCGATGCCGAGGCGCCGTCGGAGAGTTGGGATGCGTTGCCGGCGGTGATGAACCGCCCCGCCTCGCTCCACTGGCCGCCCTGCCACACCGGTTCCAGCGCCGCGAGGCTGGCAAGCGTGGTATCGGCACGGTTGCATTCGTCGCGGTCGATCAGCACGGTTTCGTGGCGGCTTTCGCCACTGGCCTTATCCACCACCAGGCGCTGGGCGTGCAGGGGCAGGATTTCGTCGGCGAACAGGCCGTCGCGCTGCGCTGCCGCCGTGCGCTGCTGGCTGCGCAGCGAATACGCATCCTGGGCTTCGCGGCTGATGCCGTAGCGTGCAGCGACGATCTCGGCGGTCTCGATCATCGGGATGTAGGCCACCGGGTCGTGCGCAAGCACCGCCTGCGACTGGTTGCGGTAGGCGTTCTTGTGCTTGTTCTGCACCAGGGAAATGGACTCCAGGCCGCCGGCCACGGCGATATCCAGTTCATTGCAGGCGATGGACCTGGCGGCGATGGCGATGCTCATCAGGCCCGATGCACACTGGCGCTCCACGGCCATGCCGGCCACGCTCGACGGCAGGCCGCCGGCGATGGCGCAGAGGCGCCCGAGGTTGTAGGCCTGGGTGCCCTGCTGCGCGGCAGCGCCGATGATGACGTCCTCCACCTCGCCCGGCTCGACACCGGCGCGGCGCACCACTTCGGCCACCACCGCACCGCCCATGGCAGGCGCCTCGGTGTCGTTGAAGGCGCCACGGAAGGCCTTGCCGATGGCGGTGCGGGCGGTGGAGACGATGACGGCTTCTCTCATTGCGAATCCTCAGGTTTTTGTAAGGGAGCCCCGGGCGCGGGCGGCGGCTTTCGTAGGGCGAATAACGCGCCAGCGTTATCCGCCACACCGCAGCCGGCGGATAACCTGTTCCAGGTCATTCGCCCTACGCACGACGAAGAGCTCGTTAAGCGGGGTAGTAGCGGCTGATGGTGTCCACCACGCAGCCGGGGCGCTGTTCGCCCTCGATCTCGACGCTGACCCGCACGGTGGCCTGTACCGCGCCTTTTACCGCCTCGGCGGCGACCAGCTCGGCGCGGCCACGCACGCGGGCGCCGGCCTTGACCACGTTGGGAAAACGCACGCGGTCGCAGCCGTAGTTGACGCCCATGGCGATGCCACGCACCTCGACGATCTGCGGCAGGAACAGGTTGACCAGCGACAGCGTCAGGTAGCCGTGGGCGATGCAGGTGCCATAGGGGCCGCTGGCCGCGCGCACAGGGTCGACATGGATCCACTGGTGGTCGCCGGTGGCCTGCGCGAACTGGTCGATGCGCGACTGCTCGACGGTGAGCCAGTCACTCTCGCCAAGCACTTCGCCGATACAGGCCAGAAGTTCTTCCGGATGCTCGAAGACACGCGCCATGTCAGGCCCTCTGGCTGGAGACCGACAGTACTTCGCCGGTCATGTAGGAGCTGTAGTCGCTGGCCAGGAACATCATCACGTTGGCGATTTCCCAGACCTCGGCGGCGCGGCCGAAGGCTTCGGTGGACGCCAGTTTCTCCAGCAGTTCCTGGGGGGCGGACCTGCGCAGGAAATCGTGCAGGGCGATGCTCGGGCTCACGGCGTTGATGCGCACGCCGTGCTCCGCGGCCTCCAGCGCGACACAACGGGTCAGCGCCATCACCCCGGCCTTGGCCGCGGCGTAGTGGCTCTGTTCCTTCTGCGCGCGCCAGCCGAGCACCGAAGCGTTATTGACGATGGTGCCGGCGCGGCGCTCCAGCATGTGCGGCAGCATGGCGCGGGTCATGCGCATGGTGCCGGTGAGCGTGACGTCAAGGACGCGGTTCCACTCCTCGTCGGTCATTTCCACCAGCGTGCGCGAGCCGCCCAGCCCTGCGTTGTTGATCAGCACGTCGACACCGCCCAGGCGTTCCTCGGCGGCCGCCACCAGGGCGCGCACCTGCTCCTCGCTGGTGACGTTGCACACCTGCCCGTACACCGCCTGCAGCCCGCAGGCCTGGCGGATGCGCTCCACCGCCTCGTTCAGCCGGCCTTCGTGGATATCGCTGATCATCAGCGCGCGGCAGCCTTCCTCGGCAGCGCGCAGGGCGGCGGAAAAGCCGATGCCGGCGCCGGCGGCCGCGGTGATCAGCACCGACTTGCCGCGCAGCAGGCCGCGGCCGGATACGTATTCGGGTTTGAGCATGAGTGCGATCTCCTAGCGAGGCACCTTGGGTTCTCTGGGCAGGCCGAGCGCACGCTCGGCGATGAGGTTGCGCTGGATCTCGTTGCTGCCGCCGTAGATGGTGTCGGAGCGGCTGAACAGGAACAGGCCCTGCAAGCGGCTGAGCCGGTACGGCGAGCCGTCGAGGATTTCCGCCTCGGCGCCGAGCACGTCCATGGCCAGCTTGCCCAGCCGCGCGTGCCAGTCGGACCAACACAGCTTGTAGATCAGCGCCTCGGGCCGCAGGCCGCCGTCCTGCGTGCCGGAGAGCATGCGCAGCGAGTTGTAGCGCAGCACCTTGAGCCCGCCCCAGGCCTCGGCCAGGCGCTGGCGCAGCAGCGGATCGCGGGCAGCGCCATTGGCGCGGGCAATGCGGATGATCTCGTCCAGCTCGTTGTGGAACTGCATCTGCTGGCCAAGGGTGGACACCCCACGCTCGAAGCCCAGCAGCGCCATGGCGATCTTCCAGCCATCCCCCGGTGCGCCGAGCAGGTTCTCGGCGGCAGTTTCGGCGTCGTCGAAGAACACCTCGTTGAACTCCGACGTGCCGGTGAGCTGCTCGATCGGCCGCACGCTGATGCCCGGCTGGTGCATCGGCACCAGCAGGAAACAAAGGCCGTGGTGGCCGACGCTACCCACCTCGCTGCGGGCGATGACGAAGCACCAGTCGGATTCGTGGGCCAGCGAGGTCCAGACCTTCTGCCCGTTGATCCGCCACACGCCACGCTCGGCGTCGAACGTGGCACGGGTCTTGACCGCCGCAAGGTCGGAGCCGGCGCCCGGCTCGGAATAGCCCTGGCACCAGAACTCCCGACCGCTGACGATGCCCGGCAGCAGCCGGCGTTTCTGTTCGTCATTGCCGAAGGCAGCGATGGTCGGCCCGGCCAGCCCTTCGCCGATGTGGCCCATGCGACCGGGGCCGCCGGCGCGGGCGTATTCCTCGTGGAAGATCACCTGCTGGTTGATCGACAGACCGCGCCCGCCGTGCTCCCTGGCCCAGCCTACGCAGGTCCAGCCGCCCTCGGCGAGTTTGCGCTCCCAGGCCTTGCGCTCCTCCGGGAAGCTGTGTTCGTCACCGGGGCCGCCGCGAAAACGCAGCGGCGCGAACTCGCCGCGCAGGTTGTCCGCCAGCCACTGCGCGACTTCGTCGCGAAAGGCTTCGTCGGCGGCGTCGAATCCGATCTTCATGGGCATTCCTCCAGGATCGCGGCAGCGATGCGCTCGCGGTGCCAGGCGGGCGTGCCGAACAGGCCCTCGCCGGCGCGGGCGCGCTTGAAGTACAGGTGCGGGTCGTACTCCCAGGTGAAGCCGACGCCGCCATGCAGCTGGATCGACTCGGCGGCGCAGTGGAAGAAGGCTTCCGAGGCGTGGGACTTGGCCACGGCAGCGGCCAGCGGCAGCTCGGCGGCGAGGGCCGAGTCGCCCTCGGCGTCCAGCGCTTCCTGGGCCACGCACGCGGCGTAGTAGAGCGCTGAGCGTGCGCATTCGACCTTCACCATCATGTCCGCCATGCGGTGCTTGAGCGCCTGGAAACTGCCCACCGGGCGGCCGAACTGCTGGCGTTCGCGGGTGTAGGCGACGGTGAGGTCGAGCGCCTGCTGGGCGCCGCCGACCTGCTCGGCGGCCAGCGTGATGGCAGCCAGTTGCAGGACGGTTTGCAGCTTCGGCCAGGCGCTGCCGGCTACGCCGAGCAATGCGTCAGCGGGGAGATAGAGATTGTCCAATTCGATTTCGGCGAGCGGGCGAGTCTGGTCCAGCGTGGCCAGGGCGCGACGCTGCAAACCGCTGCTGATCGCAGGAACGGCGAACAGGCAAATGCCCTCTTCGCCCCGGCTGCCGGCCAGCCGCGCGGGGATCAGCAGCAGGTCGGCGCTGTGGCCATCGAGCGCCGGGCGCAGGCGGCCATCCAGCACGAAGCCCTCGCCCTCCTTGCGCGCCCGGACCTGAACCGCGCCGACGTCCGGCACACCTTCAGCGCCCAGCGCCAGGGTGGCACTCAGGCTGCCCTCGGCCAATGCCGGCAACCATCGCGCCTGTTGCGCCTCGCCACCCAGCAGGCGCAGGGCGCAGATGGCGATGGCGCTGGCGAGGAACGGCAACGACGCCAGGCGACGGCCCAGCTGCTCCTGGACGATGGCCAGCTCGACGAAGCCCAGCCCCAGGCCGCCGTGGGCCTCGGGCACCAGCAACGCCTGCCAGCCGAGTTCATCGCGAATCCGCTGCCAGAGCATGGCGTCGTGCCCGCCCGCGGCCATCGCCGCGCGCACGGCGCTGGTAGGTGAAGCATCGGCGAGGAAGCTTTCCGCGCTATCGCGAATCATCAGCTGCTCGTCGGTGAAGGCGAATTCCATGGAAGGCGGCCCTGTGGTGTCGGATGGGCGCAGTCTGGCGGGAGATGCCCGGGCGGGAATCGTCCGAATGGACGTGGGGCAACGTACTGAAGTGGGCCAGACAATGCAGGAGCGAGCTTGCTCGCGAACCCGGCCCCGCAGCGGGGATTGGTTCGCGAGCAAGCTCGCTCCTACGAAGAGCAGGAGCAGATCCCTACAACGCGCTAGGCCCCGCAGCGGCAAGTGGTTCGCGAACAAGCTCGCTCCTGCAAACAGCAGCGGAAGATGAGTGGAGCAAAGCGAAGCCCATCCCACAAAGCGGGGATGCGTGTCAGCTGCCGTAGACCTTCTGCGCCGGTACGGCCTGGTCGATCAGCTCGTTGACCACACCGCCGACTTCCGCCGGCAACCAGCGCTCGCCCTTGTCGCGTTCCGGGCCGCGGCGCCAACCGTCGCCGAGGGAGAGCTTGCCGCCTTCCACCTCGAACAGGCGGCCGCTGACGTGCTGGGAGTCCTCAGACACCAGCCAGGCCACCAGCGGCGCGACGTTCTCCGGGGCGAAGTAGTCGAAGCCATCGTCGGGTTTCTTCATCACCTCGGCGAACACCTGCTCGGTCATGCCTGTCCGGGCGGCCGGGGCCAGGGCGTTGGCGGTAATGCCGTAGCGCGCCAGTTCCGCGGCCTGCACCAGCGTGAGGGAAGCGATGCCGCCCTTGGCCGCCGAGTAGTTGGACTGGCCGATGGAGCCCTGCAGCCCGGCGCCGGAACTGGTGTTGATGATCCGCGCGCGCACCGTCACGCCTGCCTTGGCCTGGTCGCGCCAGTGGTGCACGGCGTGGCTGGCGATGCAGAAGTGGCCCTTGAGGTGCACGTTCATCACCGCGTCCCAGTCGGCCTCGGTGAGGCTGGCGAACATGCGGTCGCGGCAGATGCCGGCATTGTTGACCACCGCGTGCAGGTCCCCGAAGGCGGCGATGGCGGCGCGAACGATCTCGCCGGCCTCGTGGTAGTCGGTGATGTCGTGGCAGTCGCCGATGGCCTGGCCGCCCTGGTCACGGATCAGCGCGACAACGCCGGCCACGGCTTCGCGGTTGATGTCGTTGACCACCACTTTCGCGCCCTCTGCCGCCAGGGCCAGGGCGTAGGCGCGGCCAAGGCCGCCGCCTGCGCCGGTGATGATGACGACGCGGTCTTTGCAGATGGACATGGGGTTCTCCAAGCGGTTGCGCTAGTACGCGCAGAACAAATCTTCGGGGCGTAGCGAGCGACGGCCAGGCAAGGCGGAATGCGGGGCGGGAAGCGGAGTTGGCTGCAGCCAATGAGCATTCACGACCCGCATTCCAACGCCGCATGGCCTAGCGCAGCCGCCCCATCACAGTCTCTCGATGATGGTCACGTTGGCCTGCCCACCGCCTTCACACATGGTCTGCAGGCCGTAGCGGCCGCCAGTGCGCTCCAGCTCATGCAGCAGCGTGGTCATCAGCCGCGCACCGGTGGCGCCCAGCGGGTGACCGAGGGCGATGGCGCCGCCGTTGACG
Organism: Pseudomonas sp. AU11447; assembly: GCF_001672555.2. Taxonomy (NCBI): domain Bacteria; kingdom Pseudomonadati; phylum Pseudomonadota; class Gammaproteobacteria; order Pseudomonadales; family Pseudomonadaceae; genus Pseudomonas; species Pseudomonas sp. AU11447. Next base: position 47,926 of record NZ_LZDG02000029.1, read on the forward strand.
TTGGTGCGCTCGTGGGGGTAGCCGGTTTCCTGCAGCCAGGCCATGACCACCGAGGCGAAGGCTTCGTTGATCTCCACCCGGTCGATGTCGTCCAGGCGCATGCCGGCCTTTTTCAGTGCGTAGGCGGTGGCGGGTATCGGCGCGGTGAGCATCCACACCGGGTCGTCTGCGCGCACGCTGAGGTGGTGAATGCGCGCCCGCGGCGTCAGGTTGTAGCGCTTGAGCGCTCGCTCGGAGACGATCAGCAGCGCGCTGGCGGCGTCGCAGGTCTGGCTGGAAACGCCGGCCGTGACGCGGTCACAACCGAACAGGGTTTCCAGCTCGGCCATCTTCGCCAGGCTGGTCTGGCGCGGCGTCTCGTCGTGCGCAACCCCGGCCATGGGAACGATCTCGCGGGCAAAGCGCCCCGCTTCGATGGCGCGCAGGGCGCGGCGATGGGACTCCAGCGAATAGGCTTCCAGCGCCTCCCGGCTGATGTCCCACTTCTCGGCGATCATCTGCGCGGAACGGAACTGGCTCGGCGGCGTGGCGCCATAGCGCCTGACCCAGCCTTCCGAGCCGCTGAACGGATCGCTGAAGCCCAGCGGCTCGGCGGCAGTCATGGCCGAGGAAATCGGGATCTGCGTCATGGTCTGCACGCCGCCGGCGATCACCACGTCCTGGGTGCCGCTCATCACCGCCTGCGCGGCGAAGTGCACGGCCTGCTGCGAGGAGCCGCACTGGCGGTCCACGGTGGTGCCGGGCACGCCCTGGTCCAGGCCGGCGGCCAGCCAGCAGGTGCGGGCGATGTCGCCGGCCAGCGGGCCGATGGTATCGACGCAGCCGAAGATGACGTCGTCGTAGTCCGCGTCGGGGATGCCGTTGCGCTGCACCAGCTCGCGCAGCACGTGGGCGCCCAGGTCGGCGGCATGGATCTGCGCCAGGCCGCCCTTGCGCTTGCCGGTGGGCGTGCGCAGGGCGTCGACGATGTAGGCTTCTGCCATTTCGATCTCCTCAGACCGCGAAGGTGTGGCCGGCGCCGGCGCTGATCGCCCCGCCGAACAGTGCCTGGCACAACCGCGCCTTGTGCAGGCTGCGGTCGCCCCAGACCTTGTCCAGGGCCCAGGCGCGCTTCATGTAGAGCTGCAGGTCGACTTCCCAGGTGTAACCCATGGCGCCGTGTACCTGGATGGCGTTCTTCGCCGCCAGCTGTGCGGCTTCCGAGCACGCCAGGCGCGCCTGGGAAACGTGCAGCGCCGCCTGCGGGTGACCCTCGGCGAGGGACTGCGCCGCGCGGTACAGCGGCGCCTTGGCGAACTCGATGAGTACCGCCACATCGGCCATCAGGTGCTTGACCGCCTGGAAGCTGCCGATGGGTTTGCCGAACTGCTTGCGCTCGAAGCTGTAGTCCACCGCCAGGTCGACCATGCGCCGGGCCAGACCCAGTTGCTGCGCGGCGCACGCCAGCGCGCCGCGCTCGAAGGCCGCCGCCCACAAGCTGCGAGCCTGCTCGCCACTGGCCACACGAGTGGCGGCGCTGGGCGTCCAGGCAACGCTGAACAGGCGGCGCGCCGGGTCGAGCGCCTGGCTGCGGGTCAGCTGCACGGCCTCGCGCGGGACGGCGTGGATGTCGTCGTGGTGACCGAGGATCAGCAGGTCGGCGACGTGGGCGTCGGCTACCAGCAGGTTGTCCGGATGGCCGACCGCGAGCCGCGCCTGGCCAGCGGCGATGCGCCCCAGCCAGTCGGCTTTCAGTGCCTCGTGCTCGTCACCGAGCGCGGCCAGCAAAGGCGCGCCCACCAGCACGCTGTCGAGCAGCGGTTCGGCCAGCGCGGCGTAGCCGCACTCCTGCGCCGGCAGCACCCAGTCGGTTTCGTCCAGGCCCAGGCCGCCATAGGCTTCGGGCAGGTTCAGGGCGGTCAGGCCGAGTTCGGCGAGCTGCGCCCAGAGTTCGTCGCTGCGCCCGGTCTCGCTGCCCCAGAGTTCACGCTGGCGCTCCGGGGTCACCTGGTTGGTGAGGAAGGCGCGCACGCTGTCGTGGAAGCTCAGCTGGTCGTCGTTGAAAGTGAAGTCCATGTCCCGGCTCCTCAGGCGCGCGGCATGCCGAGCATGCGTTCGGCGATGATGTTGCGCTGGATTTCGTTGGTGCCGGCGTAGATCGGGCCGGCCAGGGAGAACAGGAAACCGTCCAGCCAACGCCCGACCTCACCGGCCAGCGGCTCGCCGGGCAGCAGTTCGGCGCGGGCGCCGAGGATGCTCAGGGCGGTGTCGTGCATGCGCTGGTCCAGCTCCGACCAGAAGATCTTGTTGGTCGAGGATTCCGGGCCGATGCGGCCGCCCTGCTGCAGGCGCGAGGCGGTCATGTAGGTGCTCAGGGTGTAGGCCTCGGCGTCGAGCCAGGCACGCATCACCGCCTCGCCGATGGCCGGATCGCGGTCGGCCACCTCGCGGTTGTCCAGGTACAGCTGCAGCAGGCGCCGCGCGGTTTCCTGGAAGCGCGCCGGGGAGCGCAGCATCAGCCCACGCTCGAAGCCGGCGGTGGACATCGCCACATGCCAGCCCTGCCCTTCGCCGCCGAGGACGTTCTCCACCGGCACCTTGACGTCATCGAAGAAGATTTCCGCGAAGCCCGGCAAGCCGTCGAGCTGGGCGATCGGGCGCACGGTGATGCCCGGCGAGTCCAGCGGCACCAGGATGAAGGTCAGCCCATGGTGGCGGCTGGAGGCCGGGTCGGTGCGGAACATGCCGAACAGCCAGTCGGCCCAGACCGCGCGGGTCGACCAGGTCTTCTGGCCATTGATCACGTAGTGGTCGCCCACGCGCTCGGCCCGCGAACGGATCGCCGCCATGTCGGAGCCTGCGCCCGGTTCGGACCAGCCCTGGGCCCAGACGTCCTGCCCGCGCGCCATGCGCGGCAGGAAGCGGGCCTTCTGCTCCTCGGTGCCGAACTCCATCAGCGTCGGGCCGAGCAGGAAGATGCCGTTCTGGTTGACCCGGCCGGGAGCGCCGGCGCGGTAGTACTCTTCCTCGAAGATCAGCCACTGGATCAGGTCGCAACCGCGGCCGCCATACTCCTGCGGCCAGGTCACCATGCCCCAGTGGCCGTCGTGCAGGCGCGCTTCCCACTCGCGGTGCAGGCGGAAGCCCTCCTCGGTGTCGTACGAGGGCAAGGGTTTCTGCGGCACATTGGCCGCCAGCCAGGCGCGCGCTTCCTCGCGGAAGGCCTGTTGTTCGTTGTTGTAGTTCAGGTCCATGGGCTGCTGCCTGTGATCAGTTGAATTGCGCTTCGCGCTTCTCGACGAAGGAGTCGCGCGCTTCCTGGGAGTCCAGCGAGCGGTAGGCCTCGAGGGTGAAGCCCTGCTCCCAGCGGTACTTGTCTTCGAGGTTGCCGTCCTCGATGCCGGTCAGCGCCTCCTTGGCCAGGGCGATCATCGCCGGGCTCTTGGCGGCGATCCTGCGGGCCACGTCCAGCGCCGCGTCGCGCAGCTGCTCGCGCGGCACCACGCGCTCCACCGCGCCCAGCCGATAGGCCTCGAAGGCATCGATGGGCTCGCCGGTGAAGTACATGTGGCGCACCTTCTGCACCGGGAACAGCCGCTGCAGGTGCGCGCCGCCGCCCATGGCGCCGCGGTCCACCTCGGGCACGCCGAAAGTCGCGCACTCGCTGGCGACGACGATGTCCGCCGCGCCGCACAGGCCGATACCGCCACCCAGGACGAAGCCATGCACGGCGGCGATCACCGGCTTGGGATTGCGGTGCACAGCCTTGAAGCTGTCGTAGTTGCCCTTGTTCACCGCGACGATCAGGTTGCCGTCGGCGGCCAGTTCCTTGATGTCGACGCCGGCGCAGAAGCCCCGGCCCTCGGCGCGGATGACGATGACCCGCACCGCGTCATCGCGGCCCAGGCGTTCCAGCTCGGCGGCGATGGCGGCCCAGCCGGCGCAGTCGAAGGCGTTCACCGGCGGCCGGTCGAACACCAGCTCGGCGATGTGCTCGTGGATCTCAACGCGAAACGGCGGCATGGCGGTTCTCCTGTGACGGCTGCGGTTCTACCCGGCGGGCCAGCTCGGCGAGGCGGGCTTCGGCCTGGGTGACGATGTTCTGGATGATCTCGGCGCACGGCAGGCGGCAACCGAGCAGCGCGGCGACCTGCCCGGCCGGAAGCACGCCATCTTCGGGCTGGCCGTCGACCATGGCCTTCTGGATCACCATCGGTGCGTTGGCCGCCAGCAGCGCCTGGGAAAGCGTCAGCTCGCCACGGTTGCGCAGGGCCTGGAGCATCTGCGCCAGGCTGATGCCGGAGTGGCGGCGGTAGGCCAGCGCGCACTGCACGGCCAGGCCCAGGCGGCGCCAGGGGCCGGCCGCTTCCAGGGCATCGAGCAGTTCGTTGCGGATCATCCGTTGCGGCAGGCCGTCCAGCGCGCGGCTGACGATCACCTGCGCCGGGTCCTTCACGCCCAGGTAGCGCGCCAGGGTGGCGTCCGGTACCGGGCTTTCGCGGCTCATCAGGAAGCGCGTGCCCATGGCCACGCCCTCGGCGCCCAGGGCCAGCGCAGCCACCAGGCCGGCGCCGTCATGGAAGCCGCCTGCCGCGACGACCGGCACCTGCACCGCTTCGCGCACCTGCGCCAGCAGCAGCGAGGTCGGCACTGCGCCGGTGTGGCCGCCGCCCTCGCCGCCCTGCACGGTGACGATGTCGGCGCCCATCTCCACGGCCTTCTGCGCGTGCTTGAGCGCACCGACGGTGGGCATGCAGATCACCCCGGCTTCCTTCAGCCGGGCGATCATCTGCTTGCCCGGCGAGCGGCTGTAGCTCACCGCTTTCACCCCGTGGCGCAGCACCAGCTCGACGATCTCGCCAGCGTTGGGCTGATACATATGGAAGTTCACGCCGAACGGCGCCGTCGTCAGCGAGCGGGTCTCCAGGATCGCCGCCTCCATCCGCTGCGGCTCGATGGTCGCCCCGGCGAGGAAGCCGAAGCCGCCGGCATTGCCGGTGGCCGCCACCAGGCGCGGGTCGGCCACCCAGCCCATGGCGGTCTGGATGATCGGGTAGCGGCAACCGAGCAGTTGGCTGACGCGGGTGCCCAGGTCCGCACTCATCGGCCGCCCTCCACCGGCTCGCGCTGCGAGCTGGCCATGGCGCGGGCATCGTAGCCGCCCAGGCGGTCGCCGCTGACCAGCTCGTTGTGGGCGTGGGCGAAGTGGTGCAGGCCGAACACCATGTCCATGGTGGCGCGCTTGCCCATCAGGTCCTCGGCGTTGTTCACCGCCTGCTTGGCCAACTGCAGCCCGAGGCGCGGCATCTCGGCGACGCGCCGGGCCATGTCCAGGGTCACGTCCAGCAGCACATCGCGCGGCACCACCTTGTTGACCATGCCCAACTGCCAGGCACGCTCGGCGCCCAGGCGCTCGCCGAGGAAGAGGAACTCCTTGGCGATGCGCGGATTGAGTTCATGCACGTGGGCGAAGTACTCGACGCCGGGAATGCCCATGCGCACCACCGGGTCGCGGAAGTAGGCATCGTCGCTGGCGACGATCAGGTCGCAGACCCACGCCAGCATCAGCCCGCCGGCGATGCAGGCACCCTGCACCATGGCCACGGTCGGCTTGGGCATCTCGCGCCAGCGCCGGCACATGCCCAGGTAGACCTCCTGCTCGCGGGCATAGAGGAACTCGCCGCCGGGCTTGTTCACGTGGTCGTACCACAGGCTGGCGCGGTCGAAGCTCTGGTTGACGTCGCGCCCCGGCGTGCCGATGTCGTGGCCGGCGGAGAAGTGCTTGCCCTCGCCGCGCAGGACGATGACCTTGACCGCATCGTCGTCGCAGGCACGGCGAAAGGCCGCGTCCAGCGCGTAGGTCATCTTCGAGTTCTGCGCGTTGTGGAACTCCGGGCGGTTCATGCTGACCAGGGCCACCGGGCCCTGGACTTCGTAGAGGACGACCTCTTCGCTCATGACCGCACTCCTTCGGCGCTGCGCACGACCGGCGGATTGTCCTTGAGCTGGCGGCTACGCAGGTTGTGCGGGTCCAGGCGCTGGAGGATTTCCAGTTGCGCCGTCGTGGGCAGCGCGGTGGTCGGGATCTGCGCCGGCAGCGCCAGGTCGAAGCTGGTGTTGTCCAGCACCTGCGCCAGCTCCACGCCCGGATGCAGCGAGCGCACGCGCATCTGTCGCTGCGGGCCGCCGAAGTCGAGCACGCAGAGGTCGGTGACGATCAGGCGGATGTCGATGTCGTCCAGCGACCAGCCACGGGCCAGGCGCGCCGGGTTGTAGCCGACCGAGGCAACCATGTCGACCTCGCCTTCGACGAACACCCGGCGGCTGTGCGCCGGCACGAAGAAGGAGTTGGCGTGGCTGATGGAGTTGCCGGGGAAGCCGCGCACGCCGAGCATCTGTGCCTTGGGCCTGGCGTAGTCGCCGATGCAGGAGATGTTCGCCTGGCCGAAGCGGTCGATCTGGGTCGGCCCGACCAGCGCATGGCGGCGGCCGCCCCAGACGTTGTCGAAGATGCGCGAGAAGCCCATCCAGCTGTCGAACTTCGGCACGTAGCCGTTGCGCGCGCCCAGCGGCACCGGCTCGGCGACCATGAAGGCCTCGGAATCGGTCATCAGCAGGTCCGGGTTGCTGCTCAGCATGGCCAGGGAAGCGGCCAGGCGCGGGACCACGCCGATGCCGGTGGCGAGCACTTCGCCGTCGTCGCGCCAGCACTCGCTGGCGGCGCAGATCAGCAGCTCGGCGAGGCTGCAGGAAGCGGTTGCGTCAGTCATGGTCAGAACACCGGTAGGGGCAGCTTGCGGAGTGCGTCGAGCCCGCCGACCTTGTCCAGGTAGGCGGCTTCGCCGTCGCGGATGAATTCGTCGTAGTAGCGCTGCCAGCCGCCCTCTTCCTGGGCCGAGGCGTTGTAGCGCTGGAAGTGCGGCACGTCGAAGCCGTACAGCGGTGCGCAGGAACTGGGGTGCGCGCCGCCGGGGACATGCACCACGCCATCGGTGAGGTTGCGCTCCCAGAACACCTGGCGCGCCGCCTGCGGGTTGGCGTGGAAGTGCGCGGAATCCACCAGCTCGTCGCAACTGACGAAGGTCTGCTTCGCGGCACGCACGAACAGGTCGTCCATGTAGTGGTCCGGCCCTTCGATCTGGCAGACGCCACGGGCATCGGCGCGGTCGACATGGACCAGCGCCGCGTCCAGCTCCAGCGCCGGCATGGCGACCCAGTCGCGGCCGTCGGCGTAGGGCGAGGCCACCAGCCTGATCTGCGGGTTGTGCCTGAGCACATCGGTACCCAGGCCCACGGCGGTGGGCAGGAACGGCACGTTCATCGCCGCTGCGCGCAGGCTCAGCAGCAGCATGCCTTCGTCGATCTCCATCACTTCCAGCTCGCCGGCCTGGCGGGCCTTGCGGAAGTAGGGTTCGAGCGGAATGAAATCCAGCGAGACGAAGGCGAATACCAGCTTCCTGACCTTGCCGGCAGCGCAGAGCATGCCGACGTCAGCGCCGCCATAGGCGACGACGGTGAGGTCCTTGAGCCCGGAACGGAGGATTTCGCGGATCAGCGCCATGGGCTTGCGGCGCGGGCCCCAGCCGCCGATGCCAATGGTCATGCCGTCGCGCAGCCGGGCGACCGCCTCGCTGGCCGTCATGCATTTGTCCATGTTGCGCTCCTTACTGGCGGCCGACGCTGAAGTCGTGGCCCCAATGGCTGACCACGGTGCTTTCGAACGGCGTGTGCGCCGCCCAGTCCACTTCCAGCCCGCCATGGCCGTACTCGATGTCGAAGCCGCCGGGGCTCTGCATGTAGAACGACACCATCTGGTCGTTGGTGTGCTTGCCCAGGGTCGCCGAGAGCTTCACGCCGCTGGCGTGCACGCGATCCAGCGCGCGGCCGACGTCGTCGAGGGCGGCGGTTTCCAGCATCAGGTGCACGCAGCCGCTGGGGATCGGGCACTCGAAGATCGCCAGGGAGTGGTGACGGGCGTTGTTGCAGTGGAGGAAGTGGATGCGCTTCTCCGGCTCCTGCGGGTCAGGGGTGAAGCGCACCTTCATCAGGTCGGAGAGGCCGAAGCCCATCACCTGCTCGTAGAAGTCGCGGCAGCGCTCGAAGGCCGGCGCCGGCAGCACCACGTGGCCCATGCCCATGGCGCCGGTGACGAAACCGCTGACGCCCGCCGGCGAGACGAACGGGCGGAAGTCCTGGCACGGCCCCCAGAACAGTTCATGGCGATTGCCGTCCGGATCGCGGAACAGCGCCAGCTCCTGGACCTTGCGCAGCGCGCAGTCGGCAGCGCTGCCACGGGCCACCTCGACATCCGCCTGGGCCAGCTCGGCGACGGCCTGCTCGAAGGCGGCCTTGCCGGCCACTTCCCAGCCGCTGGCGCCGTAGCCGTCGCGCTCGTCACGCAGCACCAGCAGGCGGTAATGGCGCTCGTCCATCTTCAGGTACAGCGCGCCCTCGGGAGCGGCGGCGTCCACCATCATGCCCAGCACGTCGCTGGCGTAGCTGCGCCAGCGCTCCAGGTCGCTGGCCAGGACGGTCACGTAGCCCAGTCCGCGGATATCCATGGTGTTCTCCTCATCGTCATCGCCGATGCGTCGTGCGGATCGGCTGGTGATGAGGATTCAAACAGCGCGGGCGGTGGCCAACATCGTCCAATGGGACTAGCGCAAAAAGCCCCTCGCGCGTGGCTCGCGGCAGAATGCAGGACGGCCCGCAAGCGGGCCGTCGATATCCGGGAACAAGCGGTTCAGGCGTGCTGCGCAGCCAACTCCCGCAACGCTGCCTTGGTCACCTTGCCGGCGGCATTGAGCGGCAGTGCATCGAGCAGCATGGCCCGGCGCGGCGCCTTGTAGTTGGCCATGCGCTCGCGGCACCAGGCGAGGAAGGCGTCCAGGTCGATCGCCTGGCCGGAGGCCGGCAACAGGAACGCCATGGCCACCTCCCCCAGGCGCTCGTCGGGGATGCCGATCACCGCGGCCTGGGCCACGCCGGGGTAGCCGAGGATGGTCTGCTCGACCTCCGCCGGGTACACGTTGAAGCCGCCGTTGATGAACATGTCCTTGAGCCGATCGGTGATGCGCAGGTAGCCGCGCTCATCGAGCACGCCGACGTCGCCGGTGTGCAGCCAGCCGTCGCGGTCGATTGCCTCGGCGGTCGCTTCGGGATTGTTGAAGTAGCCGCGCATCAGGTTGTAGCCACGCACCACCACTTCGCCCGGCTCGCCGCTGGCCACGCTGCAGCCCTGGCTGTCGACGCAGCGCACCTCGACGTTGGGGAAGGCCCGGCCGCTGGTGGTGGCGATGGTCTCGGCGTCGTCGCCGGGGCGGCAGATGGTGACGAAGCCGCAGGTTTCAGTGAGGCCGTAGGCCGTGACGATGGTCTCGAAGCCCAGCTCGCTGCGCATGCGCCGGACCATCTCAACCGGCACCGAGGCGGCGCCGGTAACGGCCACCCGCAGCGAGGACAGGTCGAACTCGCCACGGCGCGGATGGGCCAGCAGCGATTGGTACAGCGTCGGCGGGCCGGGTAGCACCGTCACCCGTTCGGCGGCCACGCGCTCCAGCAGCAGGGGAACATCGAACACCGCTTGCGGCAGGATGCAGCACCCGCGCATCAGTGCCGCCAGCCAGCCGGCCTTGTAGCCGAAGCTGTGGAAGAACGGATTGACGATGAGGTAGCGGTCACCTTCGCGCAGGCCGACCATTTCGCTCCAGTCGCGCACCAGTTGCAGGTTCTGCCCGTGGGCGGTCATCACGCCCTTGGGCTTGCCGGTGGTGCCGGAGGTGAACAGCAGGTCGCACAGGTCGTCAGCGTGAATCGCTGCCTGCCGCTGCTCCAGGGCGCTGTCGTCGACGTCATCGGCCAGCGCGAGGAAGGCTGGCCAGTCCAGCGCGCGCTCCCGAGAGCCACGCAGGATCACGCGTTGGCGCAGCGCCGGTAGCTCCTCGTCGTCCAGCAACGCCGGGAAGTCGATGCCGAGGAACTCGCTCATCACGAACAACAGGTTGGCACCGCTTTCGCGCAGCACCAGGGCAGCTTCGGCGCCCTTCATCCGGGTGTTCAGCGGCACCAGCACGGCGCCGACGCTTTGCAGCGCCGTCGCCGCGACTATCCATTCCCAGACATTCGGCGCCCACACCGCCACCCGTTCGCCATGGCCGACACCCAGTGCCAGAAGCGCCCGCGCGGCGCGGCGGCGTGCGTCGTCGAGCTGGCGGTAGCTCAGGCGGACGTCGCCGTCCTCGATGGCCGGCAGGCCAGCATAGGTGCACGCCGTGGCGGCAAGCAGCTGGGGAATGGTCAGGGCGGACGGCGGGCAGTTCATGGCGGGCAGCTCAGGACGAACGGGAATCGAGAGTGGGCCGGCACCGGGCCGGCCCGCTGGCATGGCCGGGCTCAGGCCTGGGGCGGCGCGAAACGGCGGCCCGCGGAGAAGCCGCCGTCGACGGCAATCATCTGCCCGCTGACGAAGGACGCGTCGTCGGAAGCCAGGAACAGCGCCACCTTGGCCACCTCCTCCGGCTGCCCGGCGCGGCACAGCATGTGCTGCGAGGCGAAGAAGGCGTGGAAGGCTTCCTGCTCGCGGACCATTTGCGTCATCGGGGTTTCGATCAGCCCCGGGCAGAGGCCGTTGACCCGCACGTTGGCGTGGCCGTAGTCGATGGCCATGGAGCGGGTCAGCTGGTTGATGCCGCCCTTGGCCACGTTGTAGGCAGTGTTGCCATCGCAGCCCTGCAGACCGAAGATCGAGCCGATGTTGATGATCGAGCCGCTGCGCTGCTCGACCATCTGCGCCACCGCGTGCTTGCTGGTGTACATGGTGCCGGTGAGGTTGATGTCCAGCACACGCTGCCACTCGCTGGTGGGCGACGCGGTAACGCTGCCCTGGCTGGCGACGCCCGCGGCGTTGACCAGTACATCGAGGCGACCATGGCGCGAGACGACTTCACCCATCACCTGCTGTACGTTGTTCTCGTCGCGCACGTCCAGGGCCATGAACAGGCCGGGGAAGTCCGCCGGCGCCTGGCCCACGTCCAGGCCGACGACCTGGGCGCCCTCCTCGGCGAAACAACGGGCGCAGGCCAGCCCGATACCCGATGCCGCACCCGTGATCACGGCGATCTTGCCTTGCAGTCGATTCATTCGCACACCTCTGCTTGTTGTTGTCGGTTTGCTCTGCGCCGCAGACTAGCGAGCCGGCGGCGGCGGCAAATCGTCCATTGGGACTAGCCGCTGCGCAAGCCCCGTTTTTCCTAGGAGCGAGCAGACCGCACAGGCTGGAACGGGTCATCCGTCGGCACCCACACGGAGAAGAACGCTGGCGCCCACACGAGATTCAGCCAGTACCGTTTTTTGTAGGAGCGAGCTTGCTCGCGAACCCCGCACACACCGGGACAGGCGGCAGAGTGCGTTCGCGAGCCAGCTCGCTCCTGCAGGAAGAAAAAAAGCCCGGCAGAGCCGGGCGAAAAAGGGGGCAGGCACCGCCCCTCACTCGAGAGCAATCTTTCGGTTCGGCCTTCTATCCGGCCTCAATCGGGGAAGCGCACGCGCACCTCGCGGCTGCCCGCCCGGCCCTGGCAAGCCAGGGTCCAGCCTTCGGCCAGCTCAGCGGCGCTGAGCACATCGTTGCGCGGCAGCAGCACCTCGCCCTGCTCCACCCGGCACATGCAGGCACCGCAGAAGCCCTCCTCGCAGGACGCCGGTGGCGCCAGCCCGGCACGGCGGCAGCTTTCCAGCAGGGTTTCACCGGCGGCGCAGGCAATCTCGTGCTCGGCGCCGTCGAGGCTGACGGTCAGCCGCTCCACCTGCAGACCCGCGGTAGCGAGCCGGGCCTGCTCGTCGGCGGCTTCCAGCTCGTCCGGATCGGGCGGCGAGACGAAGCGTTCGACGTGAACCCGCGCCGACGGCACACCCGCCGCCAGCAGACCGTTCTCCACGGTATCCATGAACGGGCCGGGACCGCAGATAAAGCACTCGGCATCCTCCCAGCCACGTAGCAGATGACGTAGATCGCTGGCGGCGAGAAAGCCCTGCACGCTGTCCAGCACATGGATCACCTGCAGGCGCTCGCCATGCTCGCGCAGCAGGCTGCGCAACGCCTCGCGGAAGATCACCGAATCGGCATCACGGTTGGCGTACACCAGGCGGATGCGGCAATCGCGGCTGGCCAGTGCCTCGCGCAGGATGGAAAACACCGGCGTGATGCCCGAGCCGCCACCGAACAGCAGCAGGTCACGCTGCTCCGCGCCCAGGTGGAAGTGTCCCGCAGGCGGCAGCACCTCCAGGCAATCGCCGGGGCGAACGCTGTCGTTCATCCAGTTCGATACACGCCCGCCTTCGACGCGCTTGATCGTGACCCGCAGCGCCGAGTCGAGCCCCGGCGCGCTGGACATGGAGTAGCAACGCAGCAGGCGCTTGCCCGCCACGCTGACGCGGAAGCCGAGGAACTGCCCGGCCTGGTAGGCGAAGCGCTCGGCCAGTTGCGCCGGTACGCGCAGCACCAGCGAGCGCGCATCGGCGGTTTCCTCGATGACCTCGGCCACCTCCAGCTGGAAGCTGCCGGCGGCGCACGATGCCTGGGGCGCCAGGGGCTGCGCGCTACCCATCTTAGATACCGCTGATCAGCTGGGCGTTGTCCACGCGGATTTCGGCGCCATTGATGAAGCGCGACTCGTCCGAAGCGAGGAACAGCACCACGTTGGCGATATCCTGCGGCGCGCACATACGGTTCATCGGGTCGGCGTCCAGCGCCTCCTGCGGAATCGGCTGGCCGCCGGCCAGGGCCTGTGTCATCGGCGTGTTGACGCCGTCCGGGTGCACGCTGTTGCAGCGGATGCGGTAGCCCTGCTGCTTACAGTGCAGGGCGATGGAACGGGTCATCGCTGCCACCGCGCCCTTGGATGCCGAGTAGGCGCAGAACGCCGGCATGCCGCCCAGCGCCGCCACCGAGGACATGTTGACGATGGAACCGCCGCCGCTCTCCTTCATGGCCGCGATGGCGTACTTGCAACCGAGGAAATAACCCTCGCCGTTGATGGTCTGCACTTTGCGCCACAGCTCCAGGCTGGTGTCCTCGATGCTGCCCAGGGCGAGGATCGCGGCGTTGTTGACCAGCACGTCGAGGCGGCCGAAACGCTCCAGGGTGGTCTTCACCACAGTCTGCCAGTCGCTCTCGCTGGCGATGTCGTGACGGATGAACAGCGCGTCGCCGCCGATCTGCTCGGCCAGCGCGCGGCCGGCCTCCTCGTTGAGGTCGGTGAGGACCACGCGGGCGCCCTCGCCGGCCAGCAGCAGCGCGTCCTCGCGGCCGATGCCGCTGGCGGCGCCGGTGACGATGCAGACCTTGCCTTGTACTCGATTCATGCTTGTTTTCCTTCAGGCGGTTTCGGGGATGACGGCTGCCGCGCGGGACGCCGCGTGGACGGCGGCGCGGCGGCCGGAATACACGCAGTCGGCGATGGACAGGCCGGATACGTAGAGGTTGGAAGCAACACCCACCGCGTTGCGGCCGGCGCTGTACAGCCCCGGAATTGCTGCACCGGCAGGGTCCAGCACGCGACCGCTGCGCTCGCAGACGCGCAGCCCGCCGAGGGTGATGGCTGGACAGGGGAAGAGCGTGCTGTCGAAGGACAGGTCCAGGGCGTACCAGGGGCCGTCGTCCATATCGGCAAGCATCGCCGCAGACTTGCCGAAGGCGTCGGTGTGTTCACCCCGCGCGGCGCGGCTGTACTCCTCCAGCGTGTGCTTCAGGTTCTGCGCCGGCACGCCGATGGCGCGGGCCAGCGCTTCGGGTGTGTCGCCCCGGCGGCGGTTGAACAGCAGGTTGAGCAGCACCGGCAGGCGCTGGAACGACCAGACCTTGCCCGGCCCGACCTGGCGCAGCGACTCCCTGAGCAGCGCACGGTCGAGGATCAGGATGGCGCGGCCGCCCTGCTCTTCCACCATGGCGTGGCCGAGGGTGGCGCCATAGACCTCTTCGTTGCAGTAGCGCTCGCCCCGTGCATTGACGATCACGCCACGGGCCCAGGCCAGCGGCGGATTGATGAAGCGCCAGGCGCTGACCTTGTCCAGGCGTTGCGTCGCGGCACCGGCGCCGAGCCCCAGGCGGATGCCGCTGCCATCGCAGCCCGGCGTCCCCAGCGGCAGACCGGCCAGGTACTGCGGCGCATGCTCGGCGAGCATCTCGCGGTTGAAAATGAAACCGCCGGCACTGAGCAGCACGCCCTTGCGCGCGCGGATCAGCAGCGGCCGCGCATGACGCGCCTCGATGCGGCGCAGGGCAGCGATCAATCGCTCGGCCAGCGGCGGTGCATAGGGGTGCAGGCCGGTGGCCAGGCGGCTCAGCCAGGCATGTCGGCGCGCGGCGAAGCTGCCCGGCGGCAGGCGCCAGGCCTCGACGCCGACCACCGCACCGCTGGCGTCCTGCACCAGCCGACGTACTTCGCACTGGCGGTAGAGCTGCACACCTTTCTCCCGCGCCGCAGCACGCAAGGCCGCGAACAGCGCAGCGCCGGACATGCCGCGGCCCTTGGTGCGGTGCCCGCGCGGCGCCGGTTGCGCCAGGCTGGCGTAGGCCGGCACGGCTTCATTGCCCGAGTAATAGAGGTAGAAACGGTCGCTGGGATAGGACGTCTTCTGCGGTGGCACGCTGGCTTCGAAGCGTGCGCCCTGGCGCTCCAGCCAGGCGAGCTGGTCGACACTGCGCTCGCAGAAGTCCCGCAGCGTCGCACTCTGTACGGCGTCCGCCACCTCGCCCTGCAGATAGCGGAACATCGCCTCGGCGTCGTCGGCGTATCCGGCCTGGCGCTGGTAGGGCGTGCCGCCACCGGCATAGACCACCCCGCCACTGCGCGCGGTGGCGCCGCCGCCGGCGAAGCGGTCCAGGGCCAGCACTTCAAGGCCGCGTTCGCGCGCCTCCAGGGCTGCACAGGCGCCGGCGCCGCCGAAGCCGACCACCAGCAGGTCGGTCTCGGCGTGCCAGGCCAGGCGCTCGCCTGCTTCCAGGCGCAGCGGGGCGATCGGCAGTGTGCCGGTCATGGCGATCAGCCCGCCGCCGCCACGCTCGGCGCCTGCACGGCGACGGCGGTGGTGTAGGTGCCGTTCACGTAGATCAGCGGGGTGATGCGCGGGGTATTGCGAACCTCGCGGATGCGTCCGATGAACACCGTGTGGGTGCCGTAGGTGAAGCGCCCGTCCTGCTCGCAGACCACGCTGGACTGCGCGTCCGCCAGGTACGGCACGCCGCACTCGGAGGTGCGCCAGTCGCCGCTGGCGAAGCGCCCCTCGCCTTTCACCGGACCACTGCACAGGTGCGACAGGTGTTCCTGCTCCTGGCCGAGGATGTTCACGCAGAAGTCCGCGCCGGCCTCCAGCACGCGGTGCAGCGAGGCGGTCTGGTTCACGCAGATCAGCAGCGACGGCGGCTCGGTGGACAGCGAATCCACCGCCGTGGCCGACATGGCGTAGCGCTCGCGGCCATCGCTGGTGGTGATGATGGTCACCGACTTGGCGAGCCGGCGCATGGCCTGGAGCATGTCGGCTTTCAGAGTGTCCTGGTTCATCGCACGGGGCCTCGCTGGTTCTTGTTGGACTGAGGTGTAGTGCGATGGATTCTGTGGTGGTGCCCGCTGCGCAACATCGTCCGAGGGGACTAGTCGGTGCCGCGCCCGAGCAGCGCGCCGATATGGTCCGTTTGTGGGATGTGGGCGAATTCCCGCGTTGTTCAAATGCCCGCGAAGGCCCCTGCGATCCGACGCGGGAGACCGAGCACCGCCCCATCGGGCGACCACAGGAGAACAACAAGATGCTCGACCACGACCTGATCCGTCAGCGCCTGCGCCAGCGCGCCCGCGAGCTGGTACCGGTGCTGCGCGAACGCGCCGCCGGCGCCGCCCGTGAAGGACAACTGCCGGAGGCAACCCTTCGCGACTTCCATGAAGCCGGGTTCTTCCGCATCCTCCAGCCGGCGCGCTGGGAAGGCTATGAGCTGGAGCCGAAAGACTTCTTCGAGGTGCAGATGACCCTCGCCGAGGGCTGCATGTCCTCCGCCTGGGTGCTCGGCGTGGTAGCCATCCACAACTGGCAGCTGGCGCTGTTCGACGACCGCGCCGCGCAGGATGTGTGGGGCAAGGATTCCAGCGTACTGATCTCCTCGTCCTACATGCCGGTGGGCAAGGTCACACCGGTGGAGGGCGGCTTCCGCCTCTCCGGGCGCTGGGGATTCTCCAGCGGCAGCACGCATTGCGAGTGGGCATTCCTCGGTGCGCTGGTGCCGCCGAGCGAGCCGGGCGGCGCGCCGGACTACCGCACCTTCCTGGTACCGCGCAGTGACTACCAGGTGCTCGACAACTGGAACGTGATGGGCCTGGAGGCGACCGGCTCCCACGATGTGCTGGTGGAAGACGCCTTCGTCCCCGAGTACCGCACGCACCGCGCCCTCGACGGCTTCATGCAGAACAGCCCAGGCAATGCGGTGAACAGCGCACCGCTGTTCCGCCTGCCGTTCGGGCAGATATTCGTCCGCGCGGTGTCCTCGGCGGCCATCGGCGCGCTGCAGGGCGCGGTGAACCTGTTCATCGAGCACAACCGCGCCCGCGTAGGCGTCAACGACGGCCGCAGGATGGGCCAGGACGCCGGCGCACAGCAGGCGCTGGCCGATGCCATGGTGGTCGCCGACGAGTGCCGCACCGTGCTGCTGCGCAACTTCGACGTGATGATGCAACGCGCCCGCGACGGCGAGCCGCTGAGCATGCCCGAGCGGGTGAAGATGCGTTACGACTCCGCCCTGGTCGCGGACAAATGCGCCCGCGCGGCGAGCACGCTGATGTTCAACAGCGGCGCCGCCACCATCTTCCGCGAGCACCCGATCAACCGCGCCTTCCGCGACATCCACACCGGCCGCGCCCACGTCGCCAACAGCCCGGCCAAGTATGCCTGGAACCTCGGCGGCGTGAGCATGGGCCAGGACTCCACGGACTTCTTCCTCTGAGCCCGGCCCAGGAGCACCCGTAGGACGGGTGGAACCTGCGATACCCATGCGGTCAGGTCTGGTGAGTTCCAGCAGCCTGGGTATCGCTTCGCTCCACCCATCCTGCGTCCCGGCTCCCCCGCCACCCCGGCGCTTCGGCGTAGTCCGTTCGGGCGATTCCGCGGCGCCGGCGAACATCGAACATGGCCACGAGGCAGAGCCCGTCGGCCCGCCAAACCTGACAAGGGACGCATCCCATGAAATTCTCTCTGATCTACGAAGCGCAGACGCTGGACAGCACCCGCGAAGGCGACCGCCGCATCTTCGAGGAAACCGTCGAACAGGCCGTGCTGGCCGACCAGCTCGGCTTCGACACCTTCTGGTGCGTTGAGCACACCGCGCTGACCAACTACTCGCACATGTCCGCGCCGGAAACCATGCTCGCCTTCGTCGCCGGCAAGACCCAGCGCATCGGCATCGGCCACGGCGTGGTCTGCCTGCCGCCGGCGATGAACCACCCGGTGAAGGTCGCCGAGCGCATCGCCACCCTCGACCTGCTGTCCGGCGGCCGCGTGCACTTCGGCGTCGGCAAGGGCGGCACCCAGCAGGAAGCCGGCACCTTCGGCTACGACCTGGCGACCCTGCAGCCGCAGATCGACGAAGCCATGTACCTGATCCCGAAGATGTTCGTGCAGGACGAGATCGAGCACGACGGCGTGTACGTGAAGATTCCCCGACGGCCGATCCATCCCAAGCCCTACCAGGACCCGCACCCGCCGATGTACCTGGCCTGCACCAACACCGAGTCGCTGAAGAACGCCGGCGGCCGCGGCATGGGCGCGCTGGTATTGGGCTTCGGCGGCCCGGAGGAGATCGCCAAGAAGGTCGCGGTCTACCACGAGGCCTGGGACAACCGTGACGAGGCCAACCAGGTCGGCTTCCGCCCGAACCGCCACATCGCCGCGCTGTGCCCGGCCATCGTCCTCGACGACAACGAGAAGGCCCGCGCCATCGGCGTCCGTGGCCAGCGCTACTTCATGGAATCGCTCGCCTACTGGTACGCCGGCGGCGAGCGCCCGGACCCGGCCAAGTGGCAGGACGACACCTTCGTCGACGGCAACGGCCAGGCGGTGATCCGCTCGCGCTTCGCCTCCGAGGAAGTGACCGTGGACTTCTCCGACCCGACCATGGCGATGATGAACCCCAACCACGCCTACGGTACGGTGAACGACTGCATCGGCTACGTGCAGCGCCTGATCGACGCCGGCGCCGACGAGATCCTGTTCATCTGCCAGATGGGCACCGTGCCGCAGTGGGCGCAGATCGAGACGCTGAAGAACATCGGCGAGAAGGTCATCCCCTACTTCCGCGACAAGCTGCAGATCGCCTGAGGCGGAACCGGCATCACCAGGACGGGCCCTTCGGGGCCCGTTTTGTTTTGGCGCGCAGAGCCCACCTGGCCAATCATCGCCGGAACCGGCAGCGGGCAGACGGCGTGCAACACCGGGCGTTGTACGTCCTACGCATTGGCATCGAGCAGGCTCTGTTCGCGAGCAAGCTCGCTCCTACAAAGAGCAGCGCTATGATGCAAGTGGCCACTGTAGGAGCGAGCTTGCTCGCGAACCCCTGTACCGAAAAGCATGCCGCCCCCGAACGCAAACGCCCCTCGCCGGGTCACGGCGTGGGGCGYACAACACCCGCAGCGAGCGGGTTCTGTTCGCGAGCAAGCTCGCTCTTACGAAAGAGCCACGCCTGATACAGGTGGCCACTGTAGGAGCGAGCTTGCTCGCGAACCSCTGTCCCGAAAAGCATGCCGCCCASGAACGCAAACGCCCCACGCCGGATCCCGGCGTGGGGCGCACAACACCCGCGGCGTTTTCTACCGCCGCGCAACTACTCGGTTCAGATCACCCGTGCCGGATGCTGCACCCGTGGCGCGCCGAGCTGCTCGCGCCAGGACGGTGGCTGGCGGCCGTCGGCTTCCTGGATGCCGTAGCGCAACGCCAGTTCGGCGCTGACCAGGGTCTGCCCGGAGAGTTGTGGCAGCTCCGGGTCGGCGAGCAGCGCCTGGATGATCCGCCCGTTGAACTGCGGCGTCTCGGCCATGGCGAGGAAGGCTTCGTACTGCTCGGCGCGGGCCTGGCCGGCAATGGCGGTGCGCTCGGTCAGTTGCGGGCCGAGCCAGAGGGACAGCGCCGCCACGCCGGTGCCTTCGAAGTCGATGGCCATGTCGGCCGCGAGCTTGTCCACGCCGGCCTTCTGCGCGCCATACGCCGGGCCGTGCATGTAGCAGCCGGCGCCGAAGGATGAGGTGAACGCCACCAGGGCCTTCGGTGCGCGCAGCAGCAAGGGTGCGGCGTGGTAGCTGGCGACGTAGGCCGAGCGCAGGCCGATGTCGAGGATGTCCACCAGCTCCAGCGGCTTCTCCCAGAACGGGCCGGGATCGATCAGTTGTTCGTGGATGAAGGCGACGTTGTTCACCAGCAGGTCGAGGCGGCCGTGCTCGGCGTCGATGCGCTGGAACAACCCGCGCACCTGCTCGTCATCGGCGTGGTCACACTGCACGGCGATGCCCTTTCCGCCAGCGGCGTCGATGGCCGCCGCCGTCTCGTGGATGCTGCCGTGCATCACCTGGCCGCGCAGGCGTGCGTTGCCCGATTCGACCGAGCGCCCGGTGACATAGACGGTCATGCCGGCAGCGCCCAACGCCTCGGCGATGCCCTTGCCGACGCCACGGCTGGCGCCGGTGACGAGGGCGATGCGGGAAGTGGACTCAGGCATTGCGCGATACCTCCGGTTGGGCGCGGGTCTGCCCGGCCTGCTGCTGGATGTGTTCGGCGGCGAGGAAGCCGAAGGTCATCGCCGGGCCGATGGTGGAACCGGCGCCGGGATAGGTGGCGCCCATCATCGAGGCGGCGGAGTTGCCGATGGCATAGAGGCCGTCGATGGCGCTGCCGTCCTCGCGCAGTACGCGGGCATGCACGTCGGTGAGCAGGCCGCCCTTGGTGCCGATGTCGCCGGCGTCGATCTTCACCGCGTAGAACGGCGCCTTCAGCAACGGCGCCAGGCACGGGTTGGGCTGCACGTGCGGGTCGCCGTAGTAACGGTCGAACAGGGACTCACCCTTGTGGAAGTCCGGGTCCTGGCCGAGCGCGGCGTAGCGGTTGAAACGCTCCAGTGTGCGCGCAAGCCCGGCGGCATCGACGCCGATCTCGCCGGCCAGCGCCTGGATGCTGTCGGCCTTGTGGTAGTAGCCCTGCAGATGCTTCGGCACCCGGCTGTCCGGTTGCGCGTAGCCCGGCAACAGCGCGCCGCAGGGGTATTTGCGGCGGAACTCGGCGTCGAAGATCATCCAGCACGGCACGCTGCGCGCCTGCTCGCTGTCATGGGCATACATGGCGTAGACGATGTCGGTGTAGGGCGCGCCTTCGTTGACGAAGCGCTGCCCGGCGGAGTCCACCATCACGCAGCCGGGCAGGTTGCGTTCGACGAACAGCACGCGGGCCTTTTCCTCACCGGCGACCTGCGAGCTGGGCGCCCACCAGCTGTGCTCCATCAGTGCGGTGGCCGCGCCGAGCTGCTGGCCGGCGCGGATGCCGTCGCCGGTGTTGTACGGCGGCGTGGCAGTCCACTGGGTATTCGAAGGCTGCGGATGGTACTGGCTGCGCATCGCCTGGTTGCGCTCGAAGCCGCCGGCGGCGATGACCACGCCGTGTCTCGCATGAAGCCGAAGAACCCGACCTTCGCGCTGCAGCACCGCGCCAATGACCCGGCCGTCTTCCTCGATCAACTCCTGCAGCGAGGTGTTCAGCCATAGCGGCACCTGGCGATCCAGCAGCGAACGGCGCAGCGCGGCAATCAGTGCGTTGCCCAGGGTGAGGAAGCGATCGCGGGGCGAGCTCAGTCGCGCGGGCAGGTCGCGCCAGTAGCGCCAGAGGATGCGCATCGTCAGGCCGACCCAGCCGGGGCCGCGGCAGAGCAGCACGCGGGCTTCCTTCATGGTCATGGCGACGCGGCCCATCATCAGGGTGCCGGGGGATGGCTCGCGCATCCGTGCAAACTCCTCGCCCAGTTCGCGGGCATCGAAGGGCAGCGGGTCCATGGAGCGGTAGCCAGGCTTGCCGCCGGGCACTTCCGGGTAGTAGTCGGCGTACTCCGCCTGTGCCTCGAAGCGCACCCGGCTGCTGCCCTCCAGGTATTCGACCATCCGCCGGCCGTGTTCGACATAGGCCTCGACGCGGCCGTCATCCACCAGGTCGTGGCTGACGGTGCGGATGTAGCGGATGGCTTCCTGCGCCGAATCCTGCCCGCCCAGGGCGGCGATCCGGTGGTTGCAGGGAATCCAGATACCACCGCCGGATACCGCCGTGGTGCCGCCGTAGCGGTCGCTCTTCTCCACCAGCAGGACCTCCAGCCCGAGGTCGCGGGCGCGCAGTGCGGCGGTCATGCCGCCGGCGCCGCTGCCCACCACCAGGACGTCGCATTCCATGTCCCACTCGCGGCTTCGCTGGCCGCTCGCCCTTGCGTTCATGCGCTTGTTCTCCGGGATCTGGCGTGGCGGAAAACCACGCTCGCCCGGCGATTGTTCGCGCCCGCGCCAAGCCCCGGCATCGTCCGATGGGACTAGCGCCAGAGCGGCCCGGCCCCGTCCCGCCGGCTTAGTCTTTTTGGACGATGTTGACGCACTCGGGTGACCACATAGTCAGCCCCGCCACTTTCCCGCCAACACCGTTTCCGGGTCTGGCCGACAGCGCCTGCCCGAGCAGAGGACGAGATGACAAGAATAAGAATCGCCTTCCCGCCGTTGCCCCTTGCCCTTGCGATCAGCACCAGCGGACTGCTCCTCGCCAGCCAGGCGCAGGCGCTGTCCTACCAGTTCAACGACGACCTGCAGGTCAACTGGGATACCACCCTGAGCTACAGCCTGGCGTGGCGTACCGAGAAGCGCGCCCATGCGCTGTCCAACGGCGGCAGCAACGCGGCCATCGCCAACGGCGATGACGGTGACAACGCCTTCGACCGTGGCGCGCTGATCAACAACCGCGCCAGCTTCCTCACCGAGGCGGACTTCAAGTTCCGCCAGGACTACGGCCTGTTCGTCCGCGCCACCGGCTTCTATGACGATGTCTACCAGCGCGGCAACGACAACGACTTCGGCACCTCCAACTGCTTCGCCGGCGGCCGCTGTTCCAAGCCCGACCACTTCTCCGGCGAGACCGAGGACCAGGCCGGCGACGACCTGCGCCTGCTCGATACCTACGCCTACGGTACCTGGGACCTGAACGGCCATACCCTCAACGCCCGCGCCGGCAACCAGGTGGTGGCCTGGGGCGAGAGCCTGTTCAACGGCTTCGGCATCTCCGGTGCGATGAGCCCGGTGGACGCCACCAAGGCCAACACGCCGGGCATCGAGGTGAAGGAGCTGTTCCTGCCGGTGGGCCAGGTCTTCACCCAGTACAGCCTGACCGACAACCTCGGCGTGCAGCTGTATTACCAGTACCAGTGGAAGCGCAACGAGCTGACCCCGGTCGGGCACTTCTTCTCCACCACCGACTACATCGACGAAGGCGGCTTCAACGATTCCACCGGCCAGCAGCGCCGCCTGGGCGACGACACGCCCGGCAACAGCGGCCAGTACGGTGCCGCGCTCACCTACACGGTGGAGCAGCTCAACAACACCGAGTTCGGCCTGTACTACCTGCGCTTCAGCGACCACAGCCCGCAGCTGGACTTCCTCAGCGACTGGAACACCGGCAACTACCGGGCGATTTTCTACGACGACATCAAGCTCTACGGCGCGAGCTTCTCCAGCATGCTCGGCGAGACCAACGTCAGCGGCGAGATCAGCTACCGCGACGGCCAGCCGGTGCTGGTCGACACCGGCCTGACGCCGCAACCGGTGCGCGCCAATGTCGCCCAGGCGCTGGTGTCCTTCATCCACTCCTATGGCGCCCTGCCCTTCGCCGACAACACCACGCTCACCGGCGAGGTCGGCTACAACCGCGTGATGGACAACGACAAGGCGCCCAGCTTCGACGTGTTCGTCCCGACCGGCGCCGGGGTCGCGCAGATCCGCACGCCCAACACCGACAAGCTCTACTACGACCGCTCCGCCTGGGGTTACACCCTCAACCTGACGCTGGATTACAACAACGTGTTCAACGGCTGGGACCTGAGCGTGCCGATCATCTTCAGCCAGGCCGTCAACGGCAATTCGTCCATGCCCGGCAGCTTCGGCCTGGGCGAAGGCGACGACCGCTTCGCCGTCGGCACCACCTGGCGCTACCTGAACAATTTCAGCCTCGAAGCCCGCTACAACATGTTCCTCGGCAACCCGAGCGAAACCACGCTGGCGGACCGCGACAACCTTTCGCTCACCGCGAAATACAGCTTCTGACCCAGCCCAAGGAGCCAGACCATGAACCGCAAGACTTATCTGCCCGCCCTGCTGCTGTCCGCCGGACTCGCCTGCCTGTCCGCCCAGGCCCAGGCCAAGGTCAGCCCCGAAGAGGCCGCGCGCCTCGGCCAGGACCTCACCCCGATGGGCGCCGAGAAAGCCGGTAATGCCGAGGGCACCATCCCCGCGTGGACCGGCAAGTGGCGCGGCGCGCCGCCCCAGGTGAAGTACGACGGCCCCGGCAGCCGCTATGCCGATCCCTATGCCGACGAGAAGCCGTTGTTCGTCATCACCGCGCAGAACATGCAGCAGTACTCCAAGCACCTCACCGATGGCCAGCGCGCCCTGTTCAAGCGCTATCCCGACACGTTCAAGATGCCGGTCTACCCCTCGCACCGCGACTTCCGCTTCAGCGAGAAGATCGAGGCCAACATCAAGGCCAATGCCACCAGCGCCGAGCTGGTGGACGGCGGCAACGCCGTGCGCAACGCCTTTGGTGCGTCGCCCTTCCCGATCCCCAAGGACGGCTACGAGTTGATGTGGAACCACGCCCTGCAGGCCCGCGCCAACAGCGAGGAAGCCACCTACGACCAGGCGGTGATCTACTCCAACGGCAACCAGGCGTTGCAGACCGTGCATTACCAGATCCTCGCGCCCTGGTGCTCGCCGACAGGCTCGCTGCAGAGCTATGACGGCGGCGTGATGAGCCACTTCATGATCACCACGCTCAAGCCGGTACGCTCCAAGGGCGAGATCATCGGCGGCAACGAGTTCTTCGACCCGGTCGCCAGCCCGCGCCAGAGCTGGCAGTACCTGCCCGGAACCCGTCGCGTGCGCCGTGCGCCCACCGTCGGCTATGACACGCCCACAGGTGCGGGCGGCTTCCGCACCATCGACGAGGACCGCCTGTTCAACGGCGCACCGGACCGTTACGACTGGAAGATGCTCGGCAAGCGCGAAATCTATATCCCCTACAACAACTACAAGCTCGATGACCCGGCGCTGAAGTACTCGCAGATCCTCACGCCCAACCACGTCAACCCGGACTTCATGCGCTACGAACTGCACCGCGTGTGGGTGGTGGAAGCCACGCTGAAACCGGGCGCACGGCACATCTACGGCAAGCGCACCCTGTACCTCGACGAGGACAGCTGGTCCGCCGCGCTGGCCGACAACTACGACTCCCGTGGCCAGCTGTGGCGCACCAATATGCAGACCACCGTCTACGCCTACGACATCCAGGTGAACCAGGCGCGGGTGGCGCTATTCCACGACCTCATCGCCGGCTCCTACCTGGCCGACCGCATGGCCAACGAACAGCCAGCGCCCAAGCTCAACAGCGCCGACTACGACGCCAACTACTTCACCG
Organism: Pseudomonas sp. AU11447; assembly: GCF_001672555.2. Taxonomy (NCBI): domain Bacteria; kingdom Pseudomonadati; phylum Pseudomonadota; class Gammaproteobacteria; order Pseudomonadales; family Pseudomonadaceae; genus Pseudomonas; species Pseudomonas sp. AU11447. The sequence goes on from NZ_LZDG02000029.1 coordinate 72,634, forward strand.
CCGCCAACATGCGCAAACTCGGCCAGTAAGGCCGCCTTCGAAAGCCCGCGCGGGACACCGCGCGGGCTTTGTCTTTTGCTCCGCAGAACAAGGAAAGCTCCATGCACAAGCTCCTCCGCGCCGCCATCGCCATGGCTGGCCTGAGCCTCGCCCAGCAGGCCAGTGCGCTGAATATCCTGCTCACCAATGACGACGGCTGCCGCGCACCGGGCATCCAGGCGCTGTACCGCGAACTGAGTGCCGCGGGGCACCGCGTCACCCTGGTCGCGCCGGACACCGACAACAGCGGCATCGGCGCCGCCAGCGTGGTCGCTCCAGGGCAGGCGCTGGCCATCAGCCGCCTCGCCGACCAGCAGTACTGCGTCGGCGCTCCCGCCGGCTTTGCCCTGCCGCCGGGCAAGAACATGGCCATCGGCACACCGGTGGATGCGGTGAATGCCGGGCTCGACCTGCTGCTCAAAGACAATCCGCCGGACCTGCTGGTCTCCGGCAGCAATTTCGGCGACAACGCAGGTCCCTTGATCCAGATGTCCGGCACACTTAACGCCGCGCTCTGGGCCATGCGCCGGGGCGTGCCGGCGATGGCGGTGTCCACGGCGATCGACCTGCCGCTGATGCAGCGCGATCCCCAGGCGGGGATGCAGCGCACCCGTGATGCCCTGGACGACAGCGCACGCCTCGCCGTGCGCGTACTCGACCACGCACTCGCAGCCGGCCAGGCTGTGCAGAAGGCATGCGGAACGAAGCAAGCGTGCGACTTCAACCTGCTCGGCCTACCCGCCGGCCAAGGTCTGAACCTCAACTACCCGGCGCGCCCTGCGGCCCAGGTGCGCGGACTGGTGTATGCGCCGGTGAGCGATTGGTCGCCCATCGTCTTCGCCGTGCAGGCGGACGCGGACGGCGGCGCGCGCGTAAACCTCAGCGCCGCGAAAGCACCGAACGAACGACAGCGCCGGGAAGATGCCTACCTGCTGACCCAGGGGTATGCGGTGTTGAGCGTGGTGGGGACGGACCTCAATGGCAGCCGTGAGGGTGTGCGGCAGGTACAGGAAATATTGAAGGCCATGAAACCCTGAGGTCGGCGGCTGCCGAGGATGCGCGGAGTGCGGCGCAGGACGCGGGAGAGCACGGGGCCAGCCCAGGTGCAGAAGCCTCTCGCAGGAGCAGCTGCCTTTCACACGGCATCAGTCCGCGACTGGCCAGTCGCAGTACCCGCTCAAACAGGTTCGCGAGCAAGCTCGCTCCTACAGGCCGGGCCGGTGCAGCGTGTCCCTGAAAGGAGGCGCGAGTACCAGCCAGCCGATGCAGGAGCAACTGTCTATTCCTGGAAAAACCCGTGACTGTGTTTCCACTCATCCCAGCCCTTCCCTCAGGGAGAGGGGGCAGATCGCGCCGGCTGACGCCGAAGATTCATCCTGCACCACACGAGCCCCTCTCCCACTTGCGGGAGAGGGGCTCGTGATTTTGTAGGAGCGAGCTTGCTCGCGAATGGGCTGGCGCCGGACGTTCAGGTTCGCAAGCAACCCTGCGCCTACAGGTGGGCGAAGCTGTCCGGCTGGTTGAGCACGCAGCGAATGCCGCCCGGCAAGGCCATGCTCGCCACGCACTGGTTGCAATGGTTGCAGCCGTTTTCGTAAGCCTCGCCCTGGGTGCGCACCTGCTTGACCAGGTCCGGATCGCGCAACAGCGCTCGCCCCAGGGCAACGAAATCGAAGCCCTCGGCCATCGCACGCTGCAGGCTGTCGCGCTGGCTCACGCCGCCCAGGTAGACCAGCGGCATATCGGTAGCCTGGCGTACCCGGCGCGCCTGGTCGAGGAAGTACATCTCCGCGTACGGCAGGCTGGAGAACAGCCGCCCGCCGAACCATTTCATCGCCGTGCGCTGCAGCGGGTTGGGCTCCAGCGGGATCATCTGCGCCAGCGGGCTCTCGCCGCGGAACAGGTACATCGGCGAGCGACTGGTGAAGCCGCCGCTCATCACCAGCGCATTCAGCCCGTGCTCGGCCAGTCGCCTGGCGGCGTAGCAGGAGTCATCGATCTCCAGCCCACCGGCAAAGCCATCGCTGAGGTTGAGCTTGGCGAGGATCGGGAAGTCCTCGCCCACCGCCTCGCGCACCGCCGCCAGGACTTCCAGCGGCAGGCGCAGGCGATTGTCCAGGCTGCCGCCGTAGGCATCGCTGCGGCGGTTGGTGGCCGGCGAGAGGAACTGGCTGAGCAGGTAGCCGTGGCCCATGTGGATTTCCACGGCGTCGAAGCCGGCGCGTTTCACCAGCGCTGCCGCATCGCGGTACTCGGCCAGCGTCTTGCGGATGTCCGCCGGGCCCATTGCCCCGGCGAACGGCACCCCGGTGAACAGCCCGTACTGGTTGATCCCGGCACTGGGCCCACGCGGGCGCGGAATGTTCTGCGGCCGCGTGCGGCTGAAGAAGCCGCAGTGCGCGAGCTGAGCGGAGATGGCGCCGCCCTCGCGGTGCACCGCGTCGGCCAACCCGCGCAGTTGGGTGAAGATGCCTTCGTGCATCCACATCTGGTCGGCGAAGGTCAGGCCGTCCGGCGATACGCCGCAATAGGCCACCGTGGTCAGGCCGACACCGCCGCGAGCCATCCGCGCGTGGTGCGCGGCCAGGTCGGCGCCGGGAATGCCGGCCGGGCACATGCCCTCGAAGGTGGCGGTCTTGATCACCCGGTTGCGCAGCGCGAGGCCGGCCAGGCGAGTGGGGGCCAGGACTTTGTCGATTGCTTCCTGCGGGGTCATCTCAGGCCTCCTCGGGCTGGGTGAACGGGACGAATTCGGCGACTTCCAGCTCGAATCCCGAGACCGCCTTGTAGGGTACCGGGAAGCTCATCAGGCGCATCTTGCGGACGCCCTGGTCGCGCAGGATCTGCGCGCCGACACCGAGGGTGCGCTGGGCAAACTTCGGTGCCTGCAGCCCCGGCCCGCGCGCCAACTGGTCAAGGATGGCGGCGGCGCTTTCCTGCTGGGCCAGCAGCACCAGCACGCCGCTGCCTTCGGCGGCGATGCGTGCCAGCGAGCGGTCGAGGTTCCACTGCTGCGGCCCGCGCGGCGGCTCGCCGGCGAGCAGGTCGCGCAGGGTCTCCACTGCCTGCACGCGGACCAGCACCGGCCGGGTCGAATCGAGCTGGCCGCGCACCAGGGCGAGGTGAACCACGTCCTTGAAGGCATCGTGGTAGGTACACACGCGGAACGGACCATGGCGGGTATCGATACGGTGTTCGGCACCGCGGGCGATGGTGCCTTCATGGAGGATACGGTGGTGGATCAGTTCGGCGATGCCGCCGATGGGCAGGCCGTGGCGCTGGGCAAACGCACGCAGTACCTCACCGCGGGCATTCTCACCCGCTTCGTCGAGGATGCCGGCGAGCAACGCTGCCGGTTGCAGCCCGGCCAGCCGAGCCAGGTCGCAGGCCGCCTCGGCATGCCCGGCGCGGCTCATCACCCCGCCGGGCAATGCGCGCAGCGGGAAGATGTGGCCGGGGCTGACCAGGTCGGCCGCGGTACTGGCCGGGTCCACCGCCACCTGCACGGTGCGTGCGCGGTCGGCGGCGGAGATGCCGGTACTGATGCCCTGCGCAGCCTCGATCGAGACCATGAAGCCAAGGCTGTCGCGCCGCGGGCTGTCGGTCATCGAGCGCAGGCCGAGCGCCGCGCAGCGTTCATCGGTGAGCGCCAGGCAGACCAGCCCGCGCGCCTCGACGGCGAAGAAATTCAGCGCGGCGTCATCGATGAATTCGGCAGCCTGCACCAGCATGCCATCGCCGCCCTCCTCCTCGCCGTCGACCAGTATCACCGGCCGGCCCTGGCGCAGCGCTTCGATCAGGTGCAGCGGACTGTCCAGCGTCATCCCCGGCACCTCAGCGCAGCACGTCGCGCAGCCAGGCGGCAGCGTCGTCGAGGTAGGCCTGGGCGCGCGGCACAAAGGGCGCGAAGCTGGCGAAGCCGTGCAGCATGCCCTCGGCTCGCACGCATTCGACATCGGCGCCGGCCGCACGGGCGCGCTCGGCGAAGGCTTCGCCTTCGTCGCGCAACGGGTCGCATTCGGCGCTCATCAGCAACGTCCGCGGCAGCGCGCCCAGGTCAGCGGCATGCAGTGGCGAAGCAAGCACATCCAGCGGCGCCGGCCAGCTCCCCAGGTACTGCCGCCAGAACCAGTGCATCATCGACGCTTCGAGGAAGTGGCCGCTGGCGAACTCGCGGTAGGACGCGCTGCCGCAGCTCTGGTCGGTCACCGGGTAGAGCAGGCACAGCGCGCCGGGGATGGGCCCGCCGCGCTGGCTGAGCAACCGCGCGGCAGCGATGGCGAGGTTACCGCCGGCGCTGTCGCCGGCCAGGGCCAGGCGCGTGGCATCCACCTCCAGCTCGGCGGCGCGCGCCACCAGTTCGGCCACGGCCTGGCAGCAGTCATTGGGTGCGGCCGGGAACGGCGCTTCCGGCGCCAGCCGATAGCCCACCGACACCACCACCGCACCACTGCCCAGCGCAATGCGCCGGCAGAGGTCGTCGTGGGTGTCGAGAGTGCCGGCGACGAAGCCACCGCCGTGGAAAAACACCAGCAGTGGCAGGCCAGCCGCGGCGCTCGGCCGGTACAGCCGCGCTGGCAGGTCATCCAGCAGGCGCAGCTCGCGCACTTCGGCCAGCGTCAGCGGCTCGCCGGCGACCAGGCTCTGGTCGGCGAAGCCGCGGTAGGTGGCGGCGTCCAGTTGTGCGAAATCCAGCGCGAAAGCGCCGGCGAACTGCTCCAGCAGGGCCTGCATGTGGGGATCGAGGGCCATGTTCACTCCTTATACGTCGGCCAGCAGGAAGACCGGGTTGGTCTCGTCGAGGATGCTTTGCGTGCGCGCCTGCAGCGCGGGCTTGAAGTCGGGGTGCGGGAGGATCCAGAAGCGCTTCTCGTCGATGGCGGCGAACACCCGCGCAGCCAGCTCGTCGGCCGGCATGCCGGCACGGATGCTCTGCTCCAGCTGCGCGCCGAGGAGCGACCCGGCGGCATTGCCGGCCTGGTCCGAGTCCATGATCCGGCTGGCCACCGGCCCCGGGCAGAGCACCGAGACGCCGATGGCCGCGCCCGAGGCGACCAGCTCGTGGTGCAACACCTCGGACAGCGCCACCAGCGCCTGCTTGGTGACCGTATAGGCGGCCAAGAACGGGCTGGCGAGCAGCCCGGCCAGCGATGCGGTGTTGACGATATGCGCGGGCCGCTGCTGGACCAGCAGCGTCGGGACGAAGGCGCGCAGGCCGTGGGTGACGCCCAGCAGGTTGATGTCGAGCATGCGCCGCCACTGCGCCTCGCTCAGCTCCCAGCTGGCGCCGGTCTGCATGATGCCGGCGTTGTTGAACAGCAGGTCGACGCCGCCGAAGCGCGCCAGGGTCGCATCGCGCAGGGCGAACAGGTCCTGCTCGCGGCTGACATCGGTGACCTGCGCCAGTACCTCGCACCCGCCGGCCGTCAGCTCGGCGGCCAGTTCGTCCAGCCCGGCGCGGTCGCGATCGGCCAGCGCAATGCGCATGCCCAGGCCTGCCGCGTGCTGCGCCAGGCCACGGCCAATGCCGCTGGCGGCGCCAGTGATGACCGCCACGCGGCCTTGCTGCTCGCTCATCGTTCCACCGTTTGTCGTTGTTGTCGGTCGGTGCCGCCGTTATCGCCGGCCACAGCGGCGCCGGCATCGTCCACCCGGACTAGGCAGCGGGCCTCGTCCGTTCAGACGATGCCGCGAGCGCTCTGGCTTGCAGAATCCACCCAAGGCTCGTGCCGCCCTTCTGCCTGCGGCAACCTGATGGGAGAACAACAAGATGAGTACGTTGCACCGTATCGAAGTGCGCCCAGTCGAGGACCGTTACGCGCGCGGCTGGCACTGCCTGGGGCTGGCCAGCCAGTATCGCGACGGCAAGGCCCACCGCCTGGACGTGTTCGGCACCCGCCTGGTGGCCTTCCAGGGCGAGGATGGCCAGCTGCACATCCTCGACGGCTACTGCCCGCACATGGGCGCGGACCTGAGCGACGGCTGCGTGGAAGGCAACAGCCTGCGCTGCCCCTTCCATGAATGGCGCTGGGGCGCCGATGGCGTGTGCAACGACATTCCCTACGCCAAGCGCATTCCGCCACGGGCGAAGATCAAGTCCTGGCCGGTCATGGAGCAGAACCACCTGCTGTTCGTCTGGAACGACCCCGAAGGCAACCCGCCCATCGCCGAACAGGCCATTCCCCGTATCGATGCCTGCTACGACGAGGCCTGGGCCGAGTGGGAAGTCGCCGAGCTGAAGATCGAGACCAACTGCCGCGAGCTGGTGGACAACGTCTCCGACATGGCGCACTTCAAGAGCGTGCACGGCGCGCCCATCGACGAGTTCAGCAACCACTTCGAGGCGCACACCGCCTCCCAGGTGATGCGCGGCCGCAGTGCGCGACTGTCCGGCGACAGCGAGCTGCGCACGGTGGCCACCTATTACGGCCCGGCCTACCAGATCACCTGGATGACCGGCGCCATGGGTGGCCAGCCGATCGAATCGATCCTGCTCAACTGCCACGTGCCCATCGACCAGAACAGCTTCACCCTGCGCTACGGCGTGCTGGTGAAGAAGGTGCCGGGCCTGTCCGCCGAGGACAACCGCGCCATGGCCCTGGCCTACGTGGAGCAGGCACGCGCCGCCTTCTACGAGGACGTGGCCATCTGGCACAGCAAGACCCGCGTCGACAACCCGCTGCTGTGCGACGGTGACGGCCCGGTGTACCAGCTGCGCAAGTGGTACGAACAGTTCTATACCGACGTCGCCGAGCTGCCGGCGGGCCTCGCCGAACGCAAGAGTTTCGTGGTGCGGGCGCTGGAGGAGGAACCCGCCTGATCCACCGGTCCCCTGCCTTGCGGGACCGATTGCCTTTTGCGGAAAGCGCCTATTAATCTCCTCGGCGCTTTCCTACAACAACAATAAGAATGGTTCTACCGATGGCACAGTCGCTCGATCTCGTCCGGTTCAGCGGGATGCTCGGCAATCTCTACCAGGGCCCCCTGGAGAGTACGCCGTGGCAATCCTTCCTCAACGAACTCAACCAGTTCCTCGAAGCCAAGTACGTCACCTTCATCCTGCGACCGCCCAGCGACCAGAGCGAAGGCCTGATGGTCAACACCAACGGCAGCTCGGCCGAGGTCGTGGCCTCGTACAACCAGTACTATTTCAACCTCGACCCCTTCGTCGACCTGCCCAGCGGCCAGGTGGTGATACTCGAGGAGTTCGTCTCCAAGGAGCAGTGGCTGGCCTCGGAGTTCTACCGCAACTTCCTCGAACCGGTCGGGGTGTTCCACATCCTCGGCGCCGACATCCGCACCAGCGACGGCGCGCTGTGCCGCATCCGTGTCAGCCGTGGCGTGGAGTCGCCCGGTTTCACCGAGAACGACAAGGCCCTGCTGGCCTACTTCGTGCCGCACCTGGAGCGCTCGGTGGCGTTGCATACGCAGATCAACCGCATCGAGACCGAGCGCAACCTCTACGCCGGCGCGGTGGACCAGTTCGCCGTCGGCACCATCATCCTCGACGAGGCCGGCAAGATCCTGCAGACCAACCAGGTGGCGGAGAACCTGCTGCGCGAGAAGGATGGCCTGAAGATCAGCGCGGACAGCCTGCAGGTCGGCACCCCGCGCGACTGCCAGGAATTCCGCCGTCTGGTGAAGCAGGCGCTGCAATCACAGAAAGGCGCACAACCCTCGGTGGTCGAGGCGATGCGCGTGCAGCGCCCATCCGGCCGCGCGGACCTGGGCATCATCGTGCGCTCGGTGCCACTGAGCGAATGGAACGAGGGCAAGCACTGCCCCTCCGTGGTGATCTTCGTCAGCGACCCGGAACAGGAGTCCCGCGCCCCGCAGGAAATCGTCAAGGCGCTGTTCGACCTGACCCCGGCCGAAGCGCAGCTGGCCATGCTGCTGGCCAACGGCCTGACGCTGGACGAAGCCTCGGAGGAATTGGGCATCAGCCGCAACACCGCGCGCGCCCACCTGCGCTCGACCTTCTCCAAGACCGGGGTGACCCGGCAGACCATGCTGGTGCGCCTGATCCTGCGCAGCGTGGCGACCCTGGGCTAGTCCGAGCGGACGATTTGCCGGGCGACTGCGGCGACTAACGTGGGGCAACCCCAGTTGGTCGACGAGGTCGCCAGCATGTCCAGACTCATTCCGCTGTTCGTGGCGCTGACCATCGGCAGTTGCCTGTTCACCGCCCACCTGATGCTGGAAATCCACGAGCGCTCGCAGCAGATGCGACTGGCGGCCCAGCGCTCGCTGCCGGCGCCCTGCGACCTCGGGAGTTGTTTGCGGGCGGTACCGTAAGCCCCGCTGGGCGCATCACCCGGAACGGGTTATCCGCCGGCCAGCAGGACGAATAACGCCGCTGGCGTCAGGCGCGCTACGCAGACAACGTCCCTCGGTGGATACGGCGTGAGGGGCAGCGCTCCGGCATCACGGATTTGTAACCCGCGACCGCTAACTTGCTCGCCCACATTCCGCACGCCGGCCCCCAGGCCGGAGCGGCTCCCACGGCGCTGCCAGAAGACGGATCATGACGGTAGACACGAGCACTTCCCGCAAGCAGTTCCTGATCCGTTCGGAAAGCATGAGCGCCGACGATTTCGGCGATCTCTACACGCGCCTGTTCGGCAACCTCTATTCGGGCATGCCCCGCCCCGAACGCCCCATCGCCATCGGCGGCGTCTACGGCCGCTACGAGGGCGTGAGCTTCCGCCGCCTGAGCTTTCGCGGCGACCTGCTGACCGAGATGCCGGACCTCGACGACGAGATCACCTTCATCTTTCCCAGCGCCGGGCGCGTGGTCTTCAACCAGTCCGACGAAGCCATCGGTACACCGCGCGTCGGCCTCGCCATCGAGAAGGCCTCGGTGCGTTCGGTGGGTTTCATCGATGGCCACGCACACCACGGCCTGTCGGTGCGCCGCTCGCTGTTCGCGCGCCGGCTGGCAACGCTGCTGGGCCGGCCGATCAGCCACAAGGTGCGCTTCCAGCCACGGGTGGATTTGAGCAACGAGGCCTTCCAGGGCATCAAGGCGATCGTCGCCATGGCCACCGGCAACGAGTTCGACCTGCTGATCAATTCCAGCGCACTGATGCCGGCACGCCTGCAGGAAATGCTGGTGGATTCGGTGCTGGAAATCTGGCCGCACAACTACAGCGACGCGCTCAGGCGCCCTGCCCCGCAGATCGCGCCGCGCCACGTGAAACTGGCCATGGACTACATCCAGGAACATCCGGACGCCCTGGTCAGCGGCAGCGACCTGGCCGAGCTGACCAACGTCAGCCTGCGCGCCCTGCAGGAAGGCTTCCGCCGTTTCGTCGGCAGCTCCATCGTCGCCTACCAGCGCGAGGTGCGCCTGCAGCGCGCCTATGACGCGCTGCAGCAGGACGGTTCGCAATCGGTCAGCGAGATTTCCCTGGCCCTGGGCTTCAGCAACGTCGGGCGCTTCTGCCAGTACTTCCAGAGCGCCTACGGCATGAGCCCGGCGGACCTGCGCAGGAACCTGTCGACGCCTGCCTAGGAAAGCCACCGGCTCTGTTCGCGACGCCTGCCCCGTTTCCAGAGGGAAACTCTAGGCCATTCCGCTCCTATAAAAGCGTCATTGCATGCCGCCGTCAGCTATCGCGCCCCAGCGGCTGGCGCATCACCGGTGCGGTATAGGTCTGGGTGCGGTCCGCACTGGGCGGGCAACCGAAATGCGCGCGGTAGGCGCGGGAGAAATGCTCCAGCGACCCGAAGCCGGAACTGGCGGCGACCTGCGCCACGCTCAGGCGCGTCTGCTGCAGCAGGCTGTGGGCGCGGCCCAGCCTCAGGACGATGTAGTACTTGAGCGGCGACAACCCGGTGTGCTGCTTGAACTGTCGCTCCAGCTGGCGGCGCGACAGGCCGACACGCTCGGCGATGGCGTCGCATTCCAGCGGTTCTTCCAGCGCCTGTTCCATCAGCGCGATGGCGCGGCGCACCTTACCGCCGTGGGCGTGGGCGTCGCTTTGCCGGCCCTGCAACTGGTGCGCGCCGGGCTCGCGGGTTTCGCCCAGCAACAGGTGCATGGCGATCTCCCGCGACAGGTCGGCGTCCACCCGCTGGGCGATCCAGCCGAGCATCAGGTCGAGGATGGCGCTGGCACCCGCGCAGGTCAGGCGCTGGCGGTCGAGGGTGTAGAGCTGCGCGCGGGCCTGGACCTTCGGGTAACTCTCCTGGAAGCCCTGCAGGTTGTCCCAGTGCACCGCCGCGGGAAAGCCATCCAGCACTCCCGCCGCGGCCAGCAGCTCGGTGCCGGTCTCGATGCCCGCCAGCGTCGCGCCGAACGCTGCCTGGCGGCGCAACCAGCTTTTCAGCGGGCGATTGCGTGCATGCTTGTGCACGTCGAAGCTGGCGATGACGAAGCAGGCATCCCAGCCCCGCTCCGGGTCGATGGCCTCGTGGACCGTGCTGGTCAGGCCGTTGCTGGCGGTGACCGGCTCGCCGTCCAGCGACAGCAGCTGCCACTCGAACAGCGCCTCGCCGCCCAGCCAGTTGGCGATCGCCAGCGGCTCGACCACCGCCGCCAGCCCCAGGCCAGGGAACGACGGCAGCAACAGCAAGCCCACGCGCAAAGGCTCGCGGCGGAACCGGGAAGGCGGTGCAACACTGGCCATCGACTCTCCTTAGCGCTGTTGGTGCTGCCACTGCGGATGCAGCCACACCGGGACATTGGCCGCCGGCAGCGGCGGCATTCCCCGGATCATATCGCTGGCCTTCTCGGCGATCATCACCGTCGGCGCATTGGTGTTGCCGCTGACGATGCTCGGCATGATCGACGCGTCCACCACACGCAACCCCTGCAGGCCGTGCACGCGCAGCTGCGGATCGACCACTGCCTCGGGATCGTTGGCCAGCCCCATCTTGCAGGTACCGCTGGCATGGTAGCCGGTCTCGGTCACGCGCCGCGCCCAGGCGTCCAGCTCGGCGTCGCTGTGGGCCAGCGGGCCGGGCGTCAGCTCTTCGCCCGCCAGCCCGCGCATCGACGGCTGGCGCATCAGCTCGCGCACCAGACGGGCGCCGGCGCGCATGTCGGCGCGGTCCTGCTCGGTCTGCAGGTAGTTGAAGAGGATGCGCGGTGCCTGCCGGGGCTCGGCGCTGCGCAGGGTGACGCTGCCCAGGCTGGTGGGCCGCATCAGGTCGATATGTACCTGGAAGGCGTGGTCCGGCACCGGCGCCACGCTGCCCGGCTGTACTGCCAGCGGCATGAAGGTCAGCTGCAGATCGGGATGTTCGACACCCGCGCGGGAGCGGATGAAAGCGCCCGCCTCAAAATGATTGCTCGCCGCCAGCCCGTCGTGGGTGGCGAACCAGCGCGCGCCAATCCACCACTTGCCCGGCGCGCGGGTCCAGGGGTAGATCGACACCGGTGCCTTGCAGATGAACTGCACAACGCTGTCGGGGTGATCGTTCAGGCGCCGGCCGACGCCGGGCAGGTCGTGCTTCACCGCGATGCCCAACTGGCGCAGTTCGTCCGCCGGGCCGATGCCCGAGAGCAACAACAGATGCGGCGAATTGATCGCCCCCGCCGTCAACAATACTTCGCGGCTTGCACGGGCGGTCAGTGCCTGGCCGTTCTGCTCGTACTCCACCCCCACGGCACGCTCACCTTCGAACAGAATCCGCAGCGCCAATGCCCCCGTGGCAACGGTGACATTACCGCGCCCCAATGCCTCGCTCAGATACCCGCGTGACGTGCTCCAGCGCTTGCCCTGCCGCGTGGTGCGATCAACCCGTCCGAAGCCCTCCTGGCGATGACCGTTGAGATCGCTGCTGCGCCCATAGCCCGCCTCCTCGCCCGCCGCGACGAATGCCGCGCAGAGCGGCGTGTCGATATCACCGGGAGTGACGTGCAGGTGCCCGGCCGCGCCGTGGTAATCGTCGGCGCCGCTGGCATGGTTCTCCGAGCGAATGAAGTACGGCAGCACACGCTGGTAATCCCAGCCTTCGCAGCCCTGCGCCGCCCAGCCGTCATAGTCGCGGGCGTGGCCACGGATGTAGACCATGCCATTGATCGAGGACGACCCGCCCAGGGTCCGCCCGCGCGGCGTGGCGATCCGCCGGCCATCCAGGTACGGCTCCGGCTCGCTGCTGTAGCTCCAGTTGTAACGTGTGCCGCCGACCACGATGCCCACCGCCGAGGGCATGTCGATGGTCCAGCTCTTGTCCGCCGGCCCCGCCTCCAGCAACAGGATGCGCACGGCCGGATCGGCGCCCAGGCGGTTGGCCAGCACACAGCCGGCCGAGCCCGCGCCGACGATGACGTAGTCGTAGTCCATGGCCATTCCTCAGAGCTGCGCGCCGTGGATGCCCTGGAACACCAGGCGGTGGAAGTGGTGCACCAGGTGTTCGCTCTCGTTGCTGCGCTCGGCGTCGATCATGTAGCGGCCCTGGTCGTAGCCCATGGAATGCAGGCCCTTCTGCACGCTGATGTTCAGGGCGATGTCCTCGGGCCCCAGCTCCTCGTTCATCCAGCGCATGCAGGCCTTGCTCACCTCGGCGGTCTGCTCGTTCGCCGAGTAGTAGCCAAAGCGCAGCAGCGAGCGTTCGGCGTCCAGCGGAATCATGATGAAGGTGCCGAGGAACTCGGAGAACGGGAAGGTGTAGAAGGTGTTGTTCGGCCACATGCCGATGTTGAAGAAGCACTCGTCGGGGTTCAGGTCGCTGCGCAGTTTCACCCCGTAAGCCTCGCCTGCTTCGAGGTTGGCCGGGGCGATGTAGGTCCACCAGTTGTCGCGTTTGGTCAGGCGGTAGCCCTTGAAGTCGATCAGCTTGGCGAGGTCGATGTGGCACGGCCCGGAGAGCTTGAAGTGATAGCCCTCGATGGAGTTGTCCATGATCACTTTCCAGTTGGCCGGGACGATTACGTCCGCCTCCTCGATCAGGCGCATGTCGGCCAGGTTCGGGAACACCCGGTGCATCTCCTCGTCGGCGCCAGGGAACAGCTCGGCCAGTGACGGCGCGTTCGGGTCGAGGTTGAAGTAGAGGAAGCCGCCCAGTTCCTCCAGGCGCACCTGCGGGATGGCGAATTCTTCCTTGTCGAAGTTCTTGATGCGCTCGCAGCGCGGCGCACTGCGCAGCGCGCCATCCATCTCGTAGCACCAGGAGTGGTAGGCGCAGCGCACGATGCCGCCGGTGTTGCCGCGACGCTCCTCCAGCAGGCGGTTGCCGCGGTGTTGGCAGACGTTGTGGAAGGCACGGATGTTCCCACTGCGGCTGCGGGCGATGACAATGCTCTGGTCGAACAGGTCGCAGACCACGTACTGCCCAACCTCCGCGAACTCGCTCAGGTGCCCGGCGACGTGCCAGGAGCGAAGGAAGATGTTGTCGCGCTCGGCCTTGAACAGCGCTTCGTCGAAGAAATAGCGCGACGGCAGGGTGAAGGCCTGCTCCGGGTCCTGGCGGTCCCAGCCGTCGATGGAAGTACGCAGTTTCAGGCTCTCGATGGACGACATGTTCGACTCTCCTCGGCTTCTTCTGGCGTGGCCGGCTCATGGTCCGGCGGCTCGGTTCGAGGACAAATCTAGGGGCACGCCTGCGGCGGCTCTTGATGAAAAACGACAAGTTTTCTGGAGGATTGATCAAGCGCTCCTGCCTTCGAAGCAGAGCGTGAAGAGAAAACATCGAGCTTCCTGAAACTCTTGTTCGAAGCTCCCTCTCCCCAGTCCTCTCCCTGAAGGGAGAGGGAGCTATTCGTGCCGGCTGACGTATCGGTATGACTCTGCGCCGATCCAGTCCCTCGCCCTTCGGAGCGGGACGCGTAGCCAGGGTTAGGGAGAGGGCAACAGGGGCACCGACACGAGACCATGACACCCCTTGGCAGCAAACGAACGCTGGCTGTCCGGATTCGCTCCCTCGCTCTCGTTGTCCGCGCATGGCCGTGGATTTCCAATGGAACCAACCGCGACGCAGCCCGCGCCGCACCTTGGAAACCCAGCCCCGGAGCCCGCCATGAGCCTCGACCTGAACGGCGTCAAAGTCCCCGACAGCAGCCTCGCCAAGGCCATCACCGAGATGGTCCGCGACAACGCCACCCCGCTGCTCTTCCACCACTCCTCCCGCGTCTATTACTGGGGCGCGCTGACCGGCGCACGCAAGAGCCTGAAGTTCGACGCCGAACTGCTCTACGCCGGCGCGATGTTCCACGACATGGGCCTGATGCCGCGCTATTGCAGCCAGTGCGAACGTTTCGAAGTGGACGGCGCCGACTGCGCCGCCGAATTCCTGCGCAGCCATGGCATCGCCGAAAGCGACATCGACACCGTGTGGACGGCCATCGCCCTGCACACCACGCCGGGCATCCCGCAGCACATGAAGCCGGAGATCGCCCTGGTCACCGCCGGCGTGGAGATGGACGTGCTGGGCATCGCCTATCAGCAGTTCCCCGACGCCCAGCGTGACGCCGTGGTCGCCGCCCACCCGCGCGGCGGGCAGTTCAAGCAGGACATCCTGCAGGCCTTCTACGACGGCATCAAAGCCAAGCCGCAAACCACCTTCGGCAACGTCAAGGCCGACGTGCTGGCCATGAAGGATGCGGACTTCGTGCGCGGCAACTTCTGCGAGGTGATCCTGAATTCCGACTGGGCCAGCTAGGGCCTGGCGATCACGGGCGAACCCAGCACACCGGGCTCGCCCAGCAGCTGCGTCAGCCACTGCATGAAGGCGCGAACCCGCTGCGGCAGACGGCGATGCGCGTAGAGCAGGGAGATTTCCATGGGTGGCAGCGGGATGTGCCCCAGCACCTGCACCAGACGCCCCGCCTCCAGGTCATCCAGCACGCCATGGACCGGCACCTGGATGATCCCCAGCCCACCCATGGCCGCGCTCTCGTAAGCCTCGGCGTTGTTCACCGACAACGCTCCGCCCATCGGTATGTAGCGCACCTCGCCCTGATGCAGGTACTCGAAGCCCGGCGGCCGCGCGCCCAGCACCGTGACGTAGTGGATCAGTTGGTGCCCCGCCAGGTCGTCCAGCGACTGCGGCACGCCGCGCTCGGCAAGGTAGGACGGGCTGGCGCAGGTCACCTGCGGGAACTGCCCGAGGGTGCGCGCCACCACCGACGGATCGTTCACCGCACCGACCCGCACCACGCAATCGAAGCCCTCGCGCACCAGGTCGACTCGGCGGTCGGTGCAGCTCACCTCCAGCTCCAGCGCCGGGTGCCGCGCGAGGAACTCGCCCAGGCGCGGCATTACCAGCTTGCGCGCCATCACCGTCGGCATGTCCACCCGCAGGCGGCCGCCAAGGGCCTCGTCGTCCTGGCGGAACAGGCCCTGCAACTCGTCCAGCTGGGCCAGCATGTCCTTGCTGCGCTCGTAGAGCACCAGCCCGTCCTGGGTTGCGGTGACGCGCCGGGTGGTGCGTTGCAGCAGGCGCGTGCACAGCAGCTCCTCCAGCGCCTGCACGTGCTCGGAGACGGTGGAGCGCGGCAGGCCGAGTTGCTCGCCAGCCTGGGTGAAGCTGGCCAGTTCGGTAACGCGGACGAAGGTACGCAGGAGGTCGGGGCGGATCATGGGCAGGCCTGTTGTTCGCGGATCATTGTTCGCTCATACCGACCAGTATTTCCGATTTCAGCCGGTTTATCACCACCCAATCGAACAATAAGCTATCCCTTAATCCCACCCGCCAGCTACCGCAAACAAGGAGCTTCGCCATGACCCGCAAGATCGCTCTCATCACCGGCGCCAGCCGTGGCCTTGGCCGCAACGCCGCCCTGCACCTCGCCGCCGCGGGCGTCGACATCATCGGCACCTACCGCAGCCAGGCCGACGAAGCCCAGGCCGTCGCCGCCGAGATCGAACAGCACGGCGGCCGCGCCGTGATGCTGCACCTGGACGTAGCGGAGAGCGCCAGCTTTGCCGCCTTTGCCGAGCAGATCCGCGCCACCCTGGGCGAGACGTTTGGCCGCCAGAACTTCGACTTCCTGGTGAACAACGCCGGCATCGGCCTCTACGCCAGCTTCGCCGAGACCAGCGAGGAGATGTTCGACCAACTGATGAACATCCAGCTCAAGGGCCCGTTCTTCCTGACCCAGAAGCTGCTGCCGCTGATTGCCGACGGCGGCCGCATCCTCAATGTCTCCAGCGGCCTGACGCGTTTCTCCCTGCCCGGCTACGCCGCCTACGCGACCATGAAGGGCGCCATGGAGACGCTGACCAAGTACCAGGCGAAAGAATTGGGCGCGCGCGGCATTGCCGTGAACATCCTCGCCCCCGGCGCCATCGAGACCGATTTCGGTGGCGGCCGGGTGCGCGACAACGCCGAGCTGAACCAGCAGATCGCCAGCAACACCGCCCTGGGCCGGGTCGGCTTGCCAGACGACATTGGCGCAGTGATCGCCAGCCTGCTCTCCGAGGGCGGCCGCTGGATCAACGGCCAGCGCGTGGAAGCCTCGGGCGGCATGTTCCTCTGACGCCCCTCGCGCCGATTTGCTCTTCGTAGGAGCGAGCTTGCTCGCGAACAGGCCCCACAGTGGGGTGGTTCGCGAGCAAGCTCGCTCCTACAAGAAGCTGCAACCCATCGTCTCCAGATAACCGCTCTATTCCGCGTATTTTCTCGAATTCCGCAATAAACATTTACCGCGAAAATTTCTGCAACATTCTGTTACGGCCTCTAGTCTAAAAACGCGCGTGGAGAAGACGAATCGCAGATTCCGCCTGGGCGAAGGACCCGTTCAGCCGATCTGCACAGCGCCCCGACGGGGCGACTTCGCACCCTCGCTCCGCTCATCCGGCACCTGCCGCGAGCGCAGATCACCGTGAACTGACCTGGCACTACCCGTCCCTGCCACCTCGATAACGAGCGGACGGGTACTGCCTCAGGAGCCGAAATGACCGAACACCCCAAGGGATTCACCCGGCGTCAGCTGTTGAAGTCTTCCGCCGCCTCCCTGGCCGTGGGCGCCGCCGCCAGCACCCAGGCCGCCACCGTGATCGGCACGCCGAAATGGCTGCCCTTCGACCATAACGGCCCGCTGCACTACGACAGCCCCGGCTGGCAGTTCTTCACCGCCGAGGAAGCCACCGAGGTGGAGGCCATTGTCGAGCAACTGATTCCCGCCGATGACCTGAGCGTCAGCGGCAAGGACGCCGGTTGCGCGGTGTTCATCGACCGCCAGCTGGTGAGCGATTACGGCGACTTCGGCCGCCTGTACATGACCGGCCCCTTCACGCCGGGCACGCCCGCGCAGGCCGACCAGTCGCCACTGGTGCCGCGCGAGCGCTACCGCATCGGCCTGGCCGCGCTGGGCAAGTACTGCCAGGGCAAGTTCCAGAAGCCGTTCAGCGCCCTGCCCGGCGAACAGCGCGACCAGGTACTGACCGACCTGGAAAAAGGCGCCATCACCCTCGACGGCATCGACGCCAAGGCGTTCTTCCAGCAGGTGCTGGACAACACCATGGAAGGCTTCTTCGCCGACCCCATCTATGGCGGCAATCGCGACATGGTGTCGTGGAAGATGCTCGGCTTCCCCGGCGCGCGCTACGACTACCGCGACTACATCAGCCTGCACAACCAGAAGCTGAATCTCGTGCCGCTCTCCATCGTCGGCAGCTCCGCCTGGACCAAGAAGGGTTAACAACGCCATGGCCAAGAAACTACCTTCCACCGACGTCGTGGTTGTCGGGCTCGGCTGGGCGGGTTCCATCATCGCCCACGAACTGGCCGACGCCGGCCTCGATGTGATCGGCTTCGAACGCGGCCCCTGGCGCGACACCGCCAGCGATTTCAACCTCGCCTCGGCCGCCGACGAACTGCGCTACAACCGCCGCCAGGAGCTGATGCTGCGCACCCGGCAGAACACCTGCACGATGCGCAATAAGGAGTCGGAGACCGCCCTGCCGATGCGCGTCTGGGGCTCGTTCCACCCCGGCAACGGCACCGGCGGCGCGGGCAACCACTGGGCCGGTATCACCTTCCGCTTCCAGCCCGAGGAATTCCGCCTGGCCAGCCACCTGAAGGAGCGCTACGGCAAGGAAGTGCCCGAAGAGCTGACCCTGCAGGACTGGGGCACCACCTGGGAGGAAATGGAGCCGCACTACGACGCCTTCGAGCGGCTCGCCGGCGTTTCCGGCAAGGCCGGCAACCTCGGCGGCACCCTCGTCGAAGGCGGCAATCCCTTCGAGGGCGCGCGCTCGCGCGAGTACCCCAACCCGCCCACCGCGCAGACCTACGCCCCGACGCTGTTCGCCGAAGCGGCGCGCAACCTGGGCTACAAACCCTTCCCGGTGCCCTCGGCACTGGCCTCCCAGGGCTACACCAACCAGTTGGGCGTGACCATGGGGCCCTGCACCTTCTGCGGTTTCTGCACCAACTACGGCTGCGCCAACTATTCCAAGGCCAGCGCCATCGTCAACGTCCTGCCGGCGCTGATCCGCAAACCCAACTTCACCGCCCGGACCAACTCCGAAGTGCTCAAGGTGACCATGGACAGCAGCGGTTCCCGTGCCACCGGTATCGTCTACGTCGACTCCAGCGGAGAGGAATGGGAACAGCCGGCGGACATCGTGGTGGTCGCCGCGTTCATCTTCGAGAACGTGCGGCTGATGCTGCTTTCGGGCGTCGGCGAGCCCTACAACCCGATCGCCAATTCCGGCACCACCGGGCGCAACTTCGCCTACCAGACGGCCAACAGCGTCAAGCTGTTCTTCAAGGACAAGAACTTCAATCCCTTCATCGGTGGCGGCGCCATCGGCATGGGCATCGACGAGTTCAACAACGACAACTTCGACCATTCCGGACTGGGGTTCGTCGGCGGCGGCAGCACCCGCGTGACCCCGATCGGCGCCGCCCCGATCGACTCGCGGCCGGTTCCGCCCGGCACGCCTGCCTGGGGCTCCCAATGGAAGAAAGCCACGGTAGAAAGCTACCTGAGCAACATGTCCATCGGCTGTGAGGCCAGCAGCTACACAACGCGCAGCAACTACCTGTCGCTGGACCCCAACTACAACGACCCCCACGGTCGCCCGCTGCTGCGCATTACCTTCGACTTCCCGGAAAACGACCTGCGGATGGCGCAGTACTGCACCGACAAGGTGGCAGAGATCGCCCGCAGCATGAACCCGCAGCAGATTGTCCCGGCTCCGCGCAAAGGCCCCTGGTCGAATACCTCTTACCAGTCGTCGCACATCGTCGGCGGCTTCATCATGGGCGCCGATCCGAAGAACAGTTCGGTGAACAAGCACCTGCAGGTCTGGGGCGTACCCAACCTGTTCGTGGTGGGCTCCTCGGCCTTCCCGCAGAACCCCGGCTACAACCCTACCGGCACTGTCGGCGCACTGGCCTTCAAGGCCGCCGATGCAATCCGCCGGCTATACCTGAAACGCCCCGGGGAGATGATCAGCGCATGAAGACTCTCCTTCGCATCGGCACCCTCGCCCTGCTGGGCCTGAACCTGCAGCAAGCCAGTGCAGGAACGGGCGCGGACTCCTACAACCTGGTGGAAAAAGGTCGCTATCTCGCCGTCGTCGGCGACTGCACCGCCTGCCACACCCTGCCCGGCGGCGCGCCGTTCGCCGGCGGCGTGGCCATCGAGACACCGTTCGGCAAACTGGTCGGTGCCAACATCACCCCGGACCCAGACACCGGCCTGGGACGCTGGAGCTTCGAGGACTTCCAGGCGGTGATGTCCACCGGTCACAGCTGGGGCGGCAAACGCCTGTACGGCGCCATGCCGTTCACCGCGTACACCAAGGTACACCGCGAGGACAACCGGGCGCTCTGGGCCTACCTGCAGACCTTGCAGCCGGTGCGCAACCCGGTGGAAACCAACCAGTTGCCCTTCCCCTTCAGCGTGCGCACCAGCCTGATCGGCTGGAACTGGCTGAACTTCACCCAGGGCGAGTTCGTTCCCAAGCCAGACAAGTCAGCGCAGTGGAACCGTGGTGCCTACCTGGTGGAGGGCCTGGGCCATTGCGGCACCTGCCACACGCCGAAGAACCTGATCGGCGGTGATGACAACGACCGTTTCCTCACCGGTGCCAACCTGCAGGGCTGGGTCGCCCCGGACATCACCGCCAACCCGCACAGCGGCATCGGCCAGTGGAGCACGCAGGACCTGGTGCAGTACCTGAAAACCGGTGCCAACCGCTTCGACATCGCCTCCGGCCCGATGGCCGAAGCGGTGGAGAACTCCACCCAGCACTGGAGCGACGAGGACCTGATGGCGGTCGCCGTGTATCTCAAGGATGGCGCCCCCGGCAAGGCCGCTCCCCCACCCATGGCGGCGGACGCCGCCGCCATGGTGGCGGGCAAGGCGATCTACGCGGACCGCTGCTCCGCCTGCCATGTGAGCAACGGCCAGGGCGTGAAGAACCTGTTCCCGACCCTGGCCGCCGCCCCCCTGGTCAACAACGACGATCCCACCTCGCTGATCCGCGTGGTGCTGGCCGGCAGCCGCGCCGGAAGCACCGACGCCGCCCCGACGGCGCCGGCCATGCCCTCGTTCGCCTGGAACCTCGACGACGACAAGGTCGCCAAGGTGCTGACCTACGTGCGCAACACCTGGGGCAACGCGGCGACACCGGTGACCGCCAGCCAGGTGGCGGACCTGCGCAAGGAACTGGCTGAGTAAGGTGCAATGAGCGTAGGAGCGGACTCCTTCCGCGATGGACTCCGCGCGATGCGGACCTATCGCGGACGGCGCCCGCTCCTGCGTATCCTGCTATTTCGTACCCTGCAGGAGCGAGCCCGCGAACCCCTCCCCGGCTTCGCGCAACCCGGCGCTCCCCGCCCCTGCGAACGCCCGGCGCCCAGGCGTGGTGATCACTTCAGCCGACGCTCGGCGGCGATCTCCGGCAGATCAGTGCGGCGCAGATAGGTGAGCAACGCCTCGCTGAGGTTCAGCCTGTCGTGGATATTCTGCTCGGCGAGGATCTGCAGGCACTCTCTGCTCAAGGTCATCACCTCGCCGCTCCTGGGTGCCCAGACGAACTCGCACGCCGGACGGATACTGTCCTCGGCCACGTCCATGCCGAAGGAATCCTCGCTGAAGCGCACGATGTACTTGCCGGTCTTGAGGTTGAAGCCGACGAAGCCGGACAGGCCCTCGGCGGCGTTGCAGATATCGCTGGAAGTGATGGCCATGATGGTGCCCCCTGGATTTCTTCTGTTGTGGATTCGCACGCAGGAGGTCCCCGCTTCTGGGAGCAGGTGAACGGGGAATTCTGACAGCCTTCCCCAAGCCTGCTCAGGGGCCGGTTGTCGCACCCGTCACTGTTGCCTGGCCAACACCTGGCCAGCAGCATTGCTCCCGGCAAAACACCGGCTGCTGTCCAAACGAATCAGCAAGCTGCTGATCAGGCTGGAATTTCCCCCCGTGGCACGGCTTTCGCTCTGATCACGTTGCGGCACCTTCGCCGCCGTACAGCAACGAGGAGTCGCGCCATGAGCCAACCACCGATCCGCTTCGCCTACTGGGTGCCCAACGTCAGTGGCGGCCTGGTCGTCAGCAAGATCGAACAGCGCACCCACTGGGACATCGACTACAACCGCGAACTGGCGCGCATCGCCGAGGACGCCGGGTTCGACTACGCGCTGACACAGATTCGCTTCACCGCCGGCTACGGCGCCGAGAACCAGCACGAGTCCGTCGCTTTCAGCCACGCACTGCTGGGCGCCACGCAAAAGCTCAAGGTGATCGCCGCCATCCTCCCCGGCCCCTGGACGCCCTCGCTGGCCGCCAAGCAGCTGGCGACCATCGACCAGCTCACCGCCGGGCGCATCGCCGTGAACATCGTCAGCGGCTGGTTCAAGGGCGAGTTCCAGGCCATTGGTGAACCCTGGCTGGAACACGATGAGCGCTACCGTCGCTCGGAGGAATTCATTCGCGCCCTGAAAGGCATCTGGACCGAGGACAACTTCACCTTCAAGGGCGACTTCTACCGCTTCCACGACTACACCCTGAAACCCAAGCCGATCCAGCGGCCGCATCCGGAAATCTTCCAGGGCGGCAGCTCGCGGGCCGCGCGGGACATGGCCTCGCGCGTCTCCGACTGGTACTTCACCAACGGCAACAGCGTCGAAGGCATCAAGGCCCAGGTGGATGACATCCGCGAGAAGGCCGCCGCCAACGGCCACTCGGTGAAGATCGGGGTGAACGCCTTCGTCATCGCCCGCGACACCGAGGAAGAAGCCCGAGCGGTGCTCGCCGAGATCATCGACAAGGCCGACCCGGAAGCGGTGAATGCCTTCGGCCATGCGGCGAAACAGGCGGGGGCGGCGTCACCGGAAGGCGAAGGCAACTGGGCCAAGTCCAGCTTCGAAGACCTGGTGCAATACAACGACGGCTTCAAGACCAACCTGATCGGCACGCCGCAGCAGATCGCCGAACGCATCGTCGCGCTCAAGGCCGTGGGCGTGGACCTGGTGCTGGCGGGCTTCCTGCACTTCCAGGAAGAGGTGCGCTACTTCGGCGAGAAGGTACTGCCGCTGGTGCGGGAGCTGGAGCAGAAGAAGGCGCGGCAGACCGAGGCAGCCTGAGACATCAGGCTCAGCCGTTCGCGAGCACGCTCACGCCTACGAAAAGCGCACCGAATATCCCGGCATCCGTAGGAGTGAGCTTGCTCGCGAACGCTTTTGCTCTCTCTGGGCCAGCCCTGCAGGGCTCGTACCGCTGAGGGCGATGCCGAGCCGGCCCTCAGGCCCCCTGCGTCAGGTGCCTGGCGATGGCCGTGCGCAGCGGCGGCAGGTTCTGCGCCAGGCGCAGGCCGGCATTGCGCAGCAGGCGCACCGGCGGGCGCGGGTCGGTATACATGCCGACGATCAATCGGGTCGCCTGATACAGCGGCCAGGTCGCCAGACGGTGGCTCATCGCGTAGCGGCGCAGCGGCCAGGCGCCGCCGATATCACCGCCACGGCGATGGGTCGCGAGGATTTCATTGGCCAGCCGGCGCTGGCTCTGCAGGCCGAAGTTGAAGCCGTGCGCCGTCACCGGGTGCATGCCGACGGCGGCATCGCCGATCAGCGCGCTGCGCGGGCCGACGAAGCGGTCGGAGTAGACGCCCACCAGCGGGTAGCTGTGCCGCGGGCCGAGCAGTTCCATCCCGCCCAGTCGGCGGTCGAAGCGGCGTTCCATCTCGTGGGCAAAGGCGTTCTCGTCCATCTCCAGCAACGGCGCCATCTCGCGCTGCGGCAGGGTCAGTACCACCGAGGAGCGGTCGCCGTTGATCGGCAGCAGCGCCAGGGTCTGGCCATAGCCGAACCATTCCCAGGCGACGTTGTGGTGCGGTTTCTCATGGGCCATGCGGCAGACCATCATGGTCTTGCCGAAGTCTTCCATATGCGCGCCGATGCCGAGCATCCGCCGCGTCTCGGAGAAGCGGCTGTCGGCGGCGACCAGCAGGCGCGCATGCACACGGCTGTCGTCATCCAGCGTCAGGTCCACGCCATTCTGTTCGACACGCAACGAGCGCAGCGCACGCCCGCAGACCAGCGAGACATCCGGGCACTCGTGCACTGCATCGAAGGCCGCGCGGCGGATCATCTGGTTCGACACGAAGTAGCCCAGCTGTTCGGCCCCGGCCTGTTCTGCCTCGATGCGCAGGGTGAACAGCGACGGACCGTTGAGCACCTGGGCATCGCGCAGCGGCGAGACTTCCTGCGGGTCGATCCGCGACCACATCCCCAGGCGTTGCAACTCGGCGCGTGAAGCGTGGGTCAGGGCGATCTCCCGGCCATCCTCGGCGGGTTCGGCCACGGCGGCCAGCGGCTGGCGGTCGATCAGCAGGATCGACAGGCCATTGCCCGACAGCGAGCGGGCCAGGCAAAGCCCGGCGGGGCCGGCGCCGACGATGGCGATGTCCACGTGCATGGGTGACTCCTTTCGCTTGGGATGGGCGGTCCCGGAGTCTAGGCTGGCCAGTGGCCGGTTTCGTTGCCGTGGATCAGTTGCCCGCGGTGAATACCTCCAAATAGACAGGCCTAGATCGACAGCCGCACGCCCCGCTCCGGGTCGATCACCGCCGCGCCGCGGCGCTTGTTCACCACCAGTTCGCCGATCTCGATCAGCCGCGTGCGCGTGACGTTGCGGCTCAGGCCCAGCAGGTTGGCGGTGTGCACCTGATTGCAGTGGCAGAAGCGATAAGCCGCGCGCAGCAATGCATCCTCCACCCGCGCGTGCAGGTTGCCGCCCTGCTCCTCGAACAGGCGCTGGAAGGCCTGCTGGAGAATCTGCTCGGCGCCCAGCGATTCCAGCCGTGGCTCGTCGCTGCGATCGATGCGCAGGTTGGACAGGTGCAGGTCCTCCGCGCGCACCACGCCGTCGCGGCAGATGAGCAAGGTGTGGTGGATGACGTTCTCCAGCTCGCGGATGTTCCCCGGCCAGGAATAGCTGCGCAGTTTCTGCGCCGCCTCGGCGCTGAGCTGGCTCTGCCCATAGCCCAGGCGCCGGCTGTACTCGGCAATGAAGTGGCGGGTCAGCGGGAGGATGTCGCCAGGGCGCTCGCGTAGCGGCGAAAGCTCCAGGCTGACCACGTTGAGCCGGTAGTAGAGGTCCTCGCGGAAGTGCCCGGCGTTGATCGCCTTCTCCAGCTGCACGTTGGTGGCCGCCAGCACCCGCACGTTGATCGGGATGCTCTTGCGCGAGCCAAGGCGCACCACTTCGCGCTCCTGCAGGACGCGCAGCAGCTTGACCTGGATCGGCATCGGCAGATCGCCGATCTCATCGAGAAACAGGGTGCCGCCGTTGGCCTCCTCGAACCAGCCGGCCTTGGCCGCCAGCGCACCGGTGAAGGCGCCCTTCTCGTGGCCGAACAGCTCGGCCTCCACCAGGGATTCGGAGAAGGCCCCACAGTTCACCGCCACGAACGGGCCACTGCGCCGCGCGCTGAGGTTATGGATGTGCCGCGCCACCAATTCCTTGCCGGTGCCGGTCTCGCCGATGATCAGCACGCTGGCCTCACTGGGCGCGACCTGTTGCAGGTGGTCGAGCAACGCCTGGGATTTCGGGTCCTCGAACACCTGCGCGGTGGCGCGGATGGAAGTGGCCAGCGCGGGGGACTTGGGCAGGGTCAGCAAACCCTCGGGTGTGGTCGCATTCATGAGTAGAAAGTCGGTTGCGGGAGTTGCTGGTTCAGCGCCCAGTCACCCAACTCGCGGACCTTGTAGTCCACCGGGTCATGCAGGGTCTGGGTACGCAGGTTGCGCCAGTAGCGGTCGATGCGCAGCGCGGCATGGGTGGACCGCGCGCCGGTGACCTCGAACAGGCGATTGCAGATTTCCAGGCCGTTGCGGGTGGCCGCGACCTTGGCGGTGGCGATGGCCACGGCCAGCCGCCCGCGTTCGTCGGCATCCAGCGCGGCGCCCTTGTTCCAGGCTTCATCCAGCAGTTGCGCGGCGCGGCGCACCAGCAGGCGGGTGCTTTCCAGGCCGACCCAGAATTCGCCGTAATGGGCGAGCACGTAAGGGTCTTCGCTGACCGTGGCGGCGTTGGAGCGGAACCACGGGCGAGCTTCCTTGAGCGTGTACTGCCGCGCCTCTTCGAACGCACCTTCGGCGATACCGAGGAACACATGGGTGAAGATCAGTTGCGCGATCAGCGGGCGCAGGCAGGCGAAGGGCGTGCTCAGCGGGCCCGGATCGAGCAGCAGCTCGCTCTCCTCCACGCGCACGCGCTCGAAGGTGGCGCTGCCGCTGTCGGTCTGGCGCTGGCCCATGTTATCCCAGTCGTGGGCGAGGCTGATGCCGCTGCGCGCGGTGGGAATCGCAGCGATCAGCAGCTTGCCACCCTCGCCGTCCAGCGCCGAGGCGATGAGCATTTCCGAATCCAGGGCGCCGGAGCAGAAGCTCTTGCGCCCGGAAAATTCGCGCCAGCCGGCGAAGCTGCGCGACACGGTGCGGGTGTCCAGCGGGTTCAGGGCGTTGCCCCAGAACCATTGGTTGCGCGCGGTCAGCTCGAACCACGGCTGCCACTGCTCGGGGCGCGAGAACAGGCGCACGGTGGCCAGCATCAGGTGCTGGAAGCCGAACACATGGGCAATGGAGCTATCGACCACGGCGAACTGGCGAACGATGTCCAGCGTGGTGCTCCAGTCGGCGCCCAGGCCGCCGTACTCGCTGGGGATGATCAGCGACAACAGGCCGCTCTGGCGCAGCGCATCGCGCTCGGCCTTCGGCGTGCCGCCACGGATGTCGCGCTCGGCGGCGGTTTCGGCGAAACCGGCGGCCAGGCGTTGGGCTATTTGCCCGGGTGTCTGTGCGTCGAGACGCGTCTTGGCGTTCACGCTCGCTTCCTCTTTGTTCGATTGAATGCGTACCGGGCTCCTGCCCGGCACGTCATGGGTGGGGCTCAGCCGGCCTTGCGTCCGGGCAGCACGTCGTTGGCGATCATTTCGCCGAAGGGCCCGGTAAGGTTGGTCACGCCGCGCCCGGCGAGGCTCGCATAGGGTTCGGGCAGCAACGGGAAGACCAGCTCGGCGAAGCGATACGCCTCTTCCAGGTGGGGGTAGCCGGAGAAGATGAAGCTGTCGATCCCCAGGTCCGCGTACTCCTTGATGCGCTCGGCGACCTGCTGCGGGTCGCCCACCAGCGCGGTGCCGGCACCGCCGCGCACCAGGCCGACGCCGGCCCAGAGGTTGGGGTAGATCTCCAGCTGGTCACGCCGGCCGCCGTGCAGCGCGGCCATGCGCCGCTGGCCTTCGGAATCGAAGCGGGCGAAGGACTTCTGCGCGTTGGCGATGGTCTCGTCGGAGATGTTGGCGATCAGCTTGTCGGCGGCCTGCCAAGCTTCCTCGGCGGTCTCGCGGACGATCACGTGCAGGCGGATACCGAACTTCACAGTGCGGCCCTGCTTCGCGGCTTTCTCACGCACGTCGGCGATCTTCTGCGCGACCGCTTGTGGCGGTTCGCCCCAGGTCAGGTAGACGTCCACCTGCTCGGCGGCGAGGTCGTGGGCCTCGGCTGAGGAGCCACCGAAGTACAACGGCGGGTAGGGCTTCTGGATCGGCGGATAAAGCGCCTTGGCGTTCTCCACCTGCAGGTGTTTGCCGGCGAAGTCCACCGATTCGCCCTGCAGCACACGGCGCCAGATACGCAGGAATTCGTCGGTGACTTCGTAGCGCTCGGCATGGCTGAGGTGGATGCCGTCGCCACGGTTTTCGTCCGGGTCGCCACCGGTGACCACGTTGATCAGCAGGCGCCCGCCGGACAGGCGGTCCAGGGTCGCCGCCATGCGCGCGGAGACGGTCGGCGAGATGATCCCCGGGCGGATCGCCACCAGATAGCGCAGGCGCTCGGTGAGCGGCGCCAGGGCCGAGGCGACTACCCAGGAATCCTCGCAAGAGCGGCCGGTGGGAATCAGCACGCCGTAGTAGCCGAGGGAATCGGCGGCCTGGGCGATCTGCTTGAGATAAGGCAGCGACACCGGGCGCGCGCCCTCGCTGGTGCCGAGGAAGTGGCCGTCACCGTGGGTGGGCAGGAACCAGAACACGTTCATGGAGGGCTCCTCAGGCGGTCTTGCGCAGTTGCGGGCGGGCGAACAGCGGTGCGGCACGTTCGGCGGCCAGCTGGATGCGGGCGCGCAGGGTGTCGCTGGTGATCTGGTAGTTGGCGAAGTCCGCCTCGCTGGCGTACACGCCGATGGGCAGCGTGATCGACTGGAAGAAGCTGAACAGCGGGCGCAGCTGGTGGTCGAGAACCAGCGCGTGGCGCTCGCTGCCACCGGTGGCGGCGAGCAGCACCGGGGTGTCGATCAGGGCGTTCATGTCCACCAGGTCGAACAGATGCTTGAGCAGGCCCGGATAGGAACCGCGGTAGACCGGCGAGGCGACGACCAGCAGGTCGGCGGTCTCGATCTCGCGCAGGGTGGCCTCCAGCTCGGCAGAGAGTTCCTGGCGGGACAGCGCGGCGCCCAGCGGGCGGGCGATGTCGGCCAGTTCGATCACTCGAGCGTCTACCGGAAGCTGCTCGCCGAGAGCGTCCAGTACGGCCTGGGTGAGCACCAGGGTGCGCGAGGGGCGATAGGTGCCGCCGGAAACGGCGACCACTTTGATGGGGCTGGTCATGGGTTTTCCCTGTTGACTGTTGCGCTAGGTACAGAAGCCTTGAGCAAGGGCCGTACCAACCCCCGAAAGGGCCGTAACAACAAGGAAATGTGCGATTTCAGGGCACTTGAGCGGGGTTTCCGGGGTAATCCATGTCACTCAGGCAACAGCGTTGCTGATCGACTGTTGCCAGGGCAACACCCGGTGCTCAATGCGCGGCCAGCTCGCGCAGGCCGTGGGAGATATCCAGGCCCTCCAGTTCAGCCACGTACTCATCCTTGCTGAGCAGGCCGATACAGGGAGTGGCGCCACGCTGGCGCAGCTGCCCGGCGGCCAGTTTGCGCGCCAGCGCCACCGCGGCCATGCAGGGGATGTTCGGGCCATGGTCGCGCTGCGCGAGCATTTCCCAGCACAGCGCCAGGGGCTTGCCGTCGCCGTCAAGGCCGTGCAGCTGGACGAACATGCCGCTGCGGCCATCGCCCAGCGGCTCCATGGCCACGGCCATGCGGTGCAGGCCGGCGCCCAGTCGCGCAGCATCCTTCACCAGACCGGCGCGCACCAGCCAGGACAGGCCCCAGGTGCCGAACTGGGTGAGCCGCAGGCCCAGGCCGGCGGAGAAACGCACGTCCTGCACGCCGGCATAGCGCTGCGGGAAAAGGTCCAGGTCCGGCACATCGCAATGGGCCAGCCAGCGTTGGCCCAGGGGAGCGGGAAAACGGTGGCGATTGAGCCCCTGCCAGCCGTGCACGTCCTGCCAGCGCCCCTGGCGCCACTGCCGCAACGGCTTGCCGCAGTAACCGAGCACCGCGGACACGGTGGCCTGGCCGGGAATCTTCGCCGAGGAGCTGATGCCATGGTGGATGCTGTCCAGCCGCTGGAAGCGCGGTAGCAGTTCGTCGATCACCGAGGCGGCCAGTGCAGGCACGGAGCTGGCACCGCTGCAGACCAGCACGCCGGCGCTGCGCGCAGCGCGGTCGAGTTCATGGATGCCGCAGACGAACTGGCGCGCGTCCGCCAGGTCGATGTAATGCGCGCGGGCACCGATGGCGGCACGGGCGACGCGGTAATCCTGTCCCTGGAAGGGGCCGGCGGTGGAGATCACCAGGTCCACCTTCAGCTCGTTGAGGCGGCCGGCCAGGGTCGGCTGGTTCATGTCCAGGCACACCGCCTCGCCGCCCACCTGCGCGGCCAGTTCATTGGCGCGGCGCTGGTCGCGTCCGCCGACCAGTACGCGGATTCCTTCGATACCGCTCAGACGCCGAACGATCAGGCTGCCGAAGTTACCGTAGCCACCGAGCACCAGCACGCGAAATTTCCGTTCCATTCCCACTGACCCTGCTACTCCCTGAGTGCTGGCGGCTGCGCCAGCTTATTCATCCTGGTTTTGCACCCTCGTGACGGGGCAGATTGTCCTCCAGCGGCCACCAGCTGGCGCGGGACGCGACGTAATAATGTGCTTCGAGCTTTGTCCGTACCGGCTCGTCCAGGGTTCCCGCACGCACCCGCAAAGTCTCCGGCAGGGCATCGCGGGCGCTGTAGATCGGCGAGCCGCAGGTGCGGCAGAACACGCGCTTCTTATCGGGGGAAGCGCGATACTCGCCCAGCTGCGACTCGCCGCTGAGCAGACGGAAGGCCGCGCGGTCCACGGGAATGTTGGTGGCGAACGGCCCGCCCTGGGCCTTGCGGCACTGGCTGCAATGGCAGACCTGGACAGGCGCCAGTTCGCCATCGATCTCGAAACGCACTGCGCCGCACAGACAACCGCCCGAATGCATGGCCCTGCTCCCTCGTCCCGTTTTCACGAAGTGCAGGAGTCTAGATCAGCAACGCGGGTAATCACCACCGTGCCTTCGAGCGGTTTCAGCCCTCGCTGCCCCAGCCCAGCGGATAGAGCAGTTCTTCCTTGTATCCGGCCCACACGCGCACGGCCGCGGGGAAGCTTGCGTCCAGCTCGGCGTCGCCGCTATCCACCAGCAGCGGCCGGCCTTCGAGAGTGCCGAGCTTGCGCTTGGTGGCGATCACCCGCAGCCGTTCGATGCCAATGGCGTGCAGCACCCGTGGGCTGATCTGCTGGTTGCCACGGCCGAGGATATGCCCCTGGCCACCAATGGCCGTCACCAGCAGGAAGGCCGGGTGGCCATCCACCAGTTCGAACAACTGCGCCTCGGTGACATCGCGGGCGATCACTTCACCGTTCTCGATCACGTCGACGCCCAGCAGCGTGGTGTCCAGGTGCAGGTCGGCAGCCAGCCCATGCAGCGTCGAGCCGGGGCCGAAGACGTAGCGCACGTCGTTATCCCAGCTGTCCTCCAGCCAGGCGGCGAGATCGGCCAGCACCAGTTCCTCGGTTTCCATGCCGGCCTGCTTCACGTGCTGCATGAAGTGGCCTTCCTCGGGCACCGTCAGCTCGGCGTACCAGCGCGCGGCGACGCGGCCTTCGCGCAGCGCGGCTTCGTCCAGATCGCGCACTTCCCCCTGGGTCAGGCGCACCAGGCCGCCGTCGACCAGCCGCCGCGCCAGTTCCCCAGCGGCACGCGGGCTGATGGCGTAGACGCCGGAATGGATCTTCACCCCGGCGGGAATGCCCAGCACCGGCTGGCCCTCGCGGGCCACTTCGGCCACGTCCCGCGCGGTGCCATCGCCACCGGCGAAGAGGATCAGCGCCACGCCTGCATCCTGCAGCGCCTGTACGGCGTGACGGGTATCCGCCGCACTGCTCTGCTGCTTTTCCAGCACGCCGACCAGGCGGTGGCCGAAGCCCATGCTCGCCAGCAGCTCGGCGCCCATGGCGCCGGGAACGGTGAGGAACTCCAGGCGCTCGCGCACCGGCAACAGATGCTCCAGTGCCACGCGGGTGCGCTCCGCTGCCCGCGGCTGCGCGCCGCGCGCCAGGGCCAGATCGGCCACCCCGTCACTGCCCTTGAGCGCCGTCGGGCCGCCAATACCGGCCAGCGGATTGATGATCAGCCCTATGCGAATCCTGTCCATACTCAACCTCGAGGGAAACTTCTTCGAACCACCGGCGCAATGCCGGGTCGGACCAGGGAAGCGACGGTTCCACTCACTATAACGACAAGCAAACGACCGGGGACCACGCGATTGGCATGCAATCTGCGAGGGCATTGGTCGTCTGTCTTCGGTGACGGTTCTTCGGCGCTGCCGCGCGCAGCCTCTGTCACCGGGCTTTCATCTGATCTGCCTAGACTGCAACGAACCTGATGTAGAGGAGATTGGCCATGAGCCTGCAAACCCACCGTGAACCCACTCCCCGCCCCGCCCCGCGCAACCCGCAGCAGCCGGTCGGCGGCTCGATCATCGATGCCCAGGGCCGCGAGGTCCCGATCACCGAAGACATGATCCAGCGCGCCTGCCAGGAACTGGACAAGACCTGCGAGCAGCCACGCCGCTGACAGTCGGTGCGGCGGCGCGTCCGTCCTACTCCCCGACCCGGTTGGCGCCCAAGGCGGTCAGCAGGCTTTCCAGGCGCGGCGAATCACCCTGGATGTCCACCCATAGCCCGGTGATCTCGCGCCGCGGCGGGTAATGCTTGCGCAGCGCATCGAAGGCCGCCCGCCGGGTCTTGGTATCGCCTACCAGGCTGCGACGGAAGTTGGCGTCGTCGCTGCGCGGGTCATAGACCGCACGGCAGAGCATCGCCAGTGCCCAGTCGGGGTCGCACTCTTCCTTGAGGCTCAGTTCGGCCAGCCATTGCGCGGGCAGCAGGTCGTCGAGATCGACTTCCGGCGCGCGCTGCTGCCAGGCGCAGAACGCCTCGTAGATCTGCGCCGTACCGCGCAGCTTGCCGTCGAGGCTGTAGCCGGCGATGTGCGGCGTCGCGATACGGCAGAGTTCGGCCAGGCGAACATTGACCTCCGGCTCGCCCTCCCAGACATCCAGCGCCACATCGAGATTCGCGCCGGATTCCAGGTGAACGCGTAGCGCGGTGTTGTCGACCACGCCGCCGCGGCTGGCATTGATCAGCCAGGTGCCGGGGCGCAGCGCCTTCAGGCGCGCGGCGTCGATCAGGTGGCGGGTCGGGTTGTCGCCGTCGCGGGTCAGCGGCGTGTGCAGGCTGATCACGTCGCACTCACGCAGCACTTCCTCCAGGCTGCGAAAATCGCCGCCCTCGGCAGCCGCGCGGGGCGGATCGCAGACGCGCACATCCCAGCCCAAGCCGCGCAACACGTCCACCAGACGACCGCCCACCTGCCCAGCGCCGATCACGCCATAGCGGCGTTCGGCGAGCTTCGCGCCGTGCACGTCGGCCAGCGCCAGCAGGCTGCCCAGCACCCAGTCGACCACGCCACGGGCATTGCAACCCGGCGCACTGGACCAGGCGATACCGGCCTCGGCGAAGTAATCGAGATCGAGATGATCGGTGCCGATGGTGCAGGTGCCGACGAATTTCACCTGGCTGCCCTTGAGCAGCTCGCGGCTGACGTCCGTCACCGAGCGCACCAGCAGCACTTCAGCATCGCCCAGGGCGGCACGGTCGATGCCGCGTCCGGGCAGACGGCGGATATCGCCATGTGCACCGAAGAAGGCTTCGACCAGGGGAATGTTTTCATCGGCAAGGATACGCATGGGCTGACTCCAGAAATCGGCTGCGGGTACTTTACCAGCGCTGCTGCGCGCGGTCCCGCACAGCCATGTAGGGCGCATAACCTGGAACAGGTTATCCGCCGCTCCCCTAAAGGCGGATAACGCTGGCGCGTTATGCGCCCTGCGTCAGCGCCGATCCTTCAGCCCTGCGCGCGGTCCCGCGCGGCGCAGGCAAGACTTCCTGACTGGCCCGTCAGCCCTTAAACTGGTCGGCTTCCCGCCAATTTCTTTCACCAAGGAAAGCCGTGACCAGCCTCGCCCAGCCCGTCTCCCGCGGACGGCGCACCGCCACCGAACTCAAGGAACTGCTGACCCTCGCAGCGCCCATCATGATCGCCCAGCTGGCCACTACCGCCATGGGCTTCGTCGATGCGGTGATGGCCGGCAGCGTCGGCCCGCGTGACCTCGCGGCCGTGGCGCTGGGCAACTCGATCTGGATTCCGGTGTTCCTGCTGATGACCGGCACCCTGCTCGCCACCACCGCCAAGGTGGCCCAGCGCTACGGTTCCGGCGATCAGGCCGGGACCGGCCCGCTGGTACGCCAGGCGCTGTGGCTGGCGCTGCTGGTCGGCCCACTGGCGGGCGCGACGCTGTGGCTGCTCTCCGAGCCGGTACTGCGGGCGATGAAGGTCGAGGAAGCACTGATCGAGCCCAGTTGCTTCTACCTGCGCGGTATCGCCTGCGGCCTGCCGGCGGTGGCGCTGTACCACGTGCTGCGCTGCTACAGCGACGGCCTGGGCCGCACCCGGCCGAGCATGGTGCTGGGCATCTGCGGGCTGATGCTGAACATCCCGATCAACTACGTGCTGATCTACGGCCACCTTGGCTTCCCGGCCCTGGGCGGCCCCGGCTGCGGCTGGGCTACCGGCTCGGTGATGTGGTTCATGCTGCTGGGCATGCTGTTCTGGGTGAACTGGGCCAAGGTCTACCAGCCGAGCCAGTTGTTCAGCCACTGGGAACTGCCGCAGCCGAAGGTGATCGGCAGCCTGGTGGCGGTGGGCCTGCCCATCGGCATCGCGGTATTCGCCGAATCCAGCATCTTCTCGGTGATCGCCCTGCTGATTGGCGAGCTCGGCGAGAAGGTCGTCGCCGGGCACCAGGTGGCGCTGAACTTCAGCGCGCTGGTATTCATGATCCCCTACTCGCTGGCCATGGCCGTGACGGTACGCGTTGGCCAGTCGCTGGGCGCCGGCGCCCCGCGCGATGCGCGCTTCGCCGCCGGCGTGGGCATGGGCGCGGCGCTGGCGTACGCCTGCATTTCCGCCAGCGGCATGCTGCTGATGCGCGAGCACATCGCCGGGCTCTACACCCAGGACCCGGAAGTGCTGGCCCTGGCCGCTACGCTGCTGGTGTTCTCGGCGCTGTTCCAGTTCTCCGATGCCGTGCAGGTCACCGCCGCCGGCGCCCTGCGCGGCTACCAGGACACCCGCGCGACCATGATCATGACCCTGTTCGCCTACTGGGGCATCGGCCTGCCGGTGGGCTACAGCCTCGGCCTGGCCCACTGGCTGCAGGAGCCCACCGGCCCGCGCGGCCTGTGGGAAGGCCTGATCGTCGGCCTGACCTGTGCGGCGGTGATGCTGTGCATCCGCCTGTCACGCAGCGCCAAGCGGCAGATCGTGCTGAACGAGAGGCGCGTGGCGGGATAGTGCCGGAAACATAAAAAGCCGCCCTTGGGCGGCTTTTTCGTTTGGGAGTCCTGCAGGAAAAACACTGCGTAGGATGGTGTGGAGCGCAGCGATACCCATCAATCCCGTGCACGGACAGCATGGGTATCGCTGCGCTCCACCCATCCTACCAACGGCTCGCCGGATACCTTCTGAGGAGCCGTCAGTCAGCGACCAGCGCCGGCTTCGGCCGGCTGCTCAGCGTCGTCCCAATGGAGGCCACGATGATGGCGCAGATGGCGATCCACTGGTGCGAGGTCAGTTGCTCGCCGAGGAAGAACAACCCGGACAGCGCACCGAATGCCGGCTCGATGCTCATCAGGGTGCCGAAAGTACGTGCAGGCAAACGGGTGAGCGCAACCATTTCCAGGGTGTAGGGCAACGCGCTGGAAAGGATCGCCACGCCCAGCAGCGCCGGGAACAGGCTGACATCGAACAGCGCCATGCCGCTGTGCGCGAGGCCGATCGGCGCTACGCAGATCGCCGCGATAGTGATGCCCAGCGCCGCGCCCTGGGCGCCCAGGTCGTTGCCGGCGCGCTGGCCGAAGATGATGTAGAGCCCCCAGCAGACCCCCGCTCCCAGCGCCAGCGCGGCGCCCTTGGGGTCGATGCCGTTGCCGAAGTCAGCGATCGGCAGCAGCAGGCCGAGACCGACCACCGCGATGGCGATCCACAGGAAGTCGATGGGTTTGCGCGAGTAGAACAGCGCCACCGCCAGCGGCCCGGTGAACTCCAGGGCCACGGCGACACCCAGCGGGATGGTCTGCAGCGCCATATAGAAGGTCAGGTTCATCAGGCCCAGCGTCACGCCATAGATGAACAGCGGCTTGAGCGGCTTGCCGCGCAGGGAGGTGCGCCACGGCCGCAGGATCGCCAGCAGGAGGATGGCGGCGAAGATCAGGCGCATGGAAGTCACGCCTTCCGCGCCGAGCACCGGGAACAGGCTCTTGGCGACGGACGCACCGGTCTGGATCGAGGCCATGGACACGATCAGGATGAGGATGGGAAAGACAGTGGAAAGAAAGCGAGAGCGAGGCATGATGCGGACCAGGACAGGCGTTGCAACGGTGGGAAAATCTTGATTGACTGTTATGCGCAACATAATGCGCAAAAAGGCCAGAATGAGCAATATACTGCCCACCCCTTCTGAACGTCCCAGCGTGCTGGTCCACGTCGCCGATAACGTGAAGACGCACCGTCGTAGCGCCGGTCTCAGCCAGGACGCGCTGGCCAAGGCCTCGGGCGTCAGCCGGCGGATGCTGGTCGGCATCGAGGGAGGCGACAACAACGTCAGCCTCGCAACCCTCGACCGCATCGCCGCCGCGCTGCACGTGACCTTCGCCGACCTGGTACGCCCACCGGCCACCGGCGGCCTGACCCGCGTAGACGCCGTCGCCTGGGGCGGCCAGCAGCCCGACAGCCGCGGCACCCTCCTCGCCAGCACACCTGCCACGCGCCAGGCGGAACTCTGGCACTGGGCACTCGCCCCCGGCGACCGCTACAACGCCGAGCCCGACGCCGAAGGCTGGCATGACATGGCCTATGTCATCGAGGGCCGGCTGACCATTGTCCTCGCCGAGGAGACGGTGGAAGTCGAGGCCGGTGGGTTTCATGTGTTCAAGAGCAACCAGCCGTTTTCCTACCAGAACCATGGGGATGTGCTGGTGCGGTTTGTGCGGAACGTCGTGAACTGAATCCCGCTGACAAGCCGCCCTCTCAGGTCGGCGAGGCAATCACGGACGAAGTCTGCTCCTAGGTCAGGGGAAGTAACGGCTGGGAGTGGGCTTGCTCGCAAGCGCTCTGGAAGAACGCTGAACCACCCTCTCCCCAACCCTCTCCCTGAAGGGAGAGGGAGCTATCCATGCTCACTCTGGCTCTGCTTTGGCTTTGGCTTTGGCTTTGAAGTCTTCCAGAGAAATGTCCGCACACGCCGAATGCCCCGTTCAGGAGGCCTCGTTGGAGCGTAGTTTCGGGGGTTGAGCGACATGGATGTCGCGAGAGCTGCGATGGGCCAGGGACGGCCCTTCGCAGCGTGCCCCTGAAACTTCGTTGCAACGAGGGAATTTTTCGCCTAAGCGAAAAACCGGATGTCCGGGGCAAGCCTTCTTGGTTACTTCTTTGGCGTTTGAAAGAAGTGACTCGCCCGAGGGGGCGAAACCCAATACATCCGAACACGCAAATGCGGCGCAGAAACACCCAACTCCAAAAAAAGGCCCGCATCAAGCGGGCCTTCTTCGTTAACGCTCGGGATCAGCTGCCCTGCGGCATCTCGCCCCGCGCCAACCGTGCATTGATATCG
>NZ_LZDG02000030.1:0-68195 GCF_001672555.2 Pseudomonas sp. AU11447
ACCATCAGTGCCGGCACCCTGCAGATCGGCGACGGCGGCACCAGCGGCAGCATCAGCGGCGATATCCTCGACAATGCCGCGCTGGTCTTCGACCGTTCCGACACCGTCACCTACAACGGCACCATCAGTGGCAACGGCACGCTGACCCAGCAGGGCAGCGGCAAGCTGATACTCGAAGGCGTCAACACCTACAGCGGCACCACCACGGTGGCCGCCGGCAGCCTGATCGTCGGCGGCAGCAGCGGCTCCACGGCCAGCCTGAGCAGCGATGTGGACGTGAAGAGCGGCGCCTTGCTCGGCGGGCATGGCAGCATCATCGGTGACGTCAGCGTGGCCAGCGGCGCCACGCTGGCCCCCGGCAACTCCATCGGCACCCTGAGCGTCGATGGCGACGTCACCTTCGAGAGCGGCTCGGTGCTGGCCATCGAAGCCAACCCCGACGGCAGCTCCGACCGCCTTGAAGCCACCGGCACCGTCACCCTCGGCGGCGCCGCCCTGAGCGTGCTCGGCGGGGCCGGCAACTGGTCGCCAACCACCCAATACAGCATCATCGAGGCCGGCAGCTTAAGCGGCACCTTCGGCGTGATTACCAGTGACCTGGCCTTCCTCACCCCGACCGTCACCTACACCGACAACAGTGCCACGCTGAACCTGACGCGCAACGACATCGCCTTCGCCGAAGTGGCCGACACGCGCAACCAGCGGGCCGTGGCCAACGCACTGGCCAGCGGCTCCGGCAGCCTCGCCGACGCCGCACTGAGCCTCAACGCCGCCCAGGCTCGACAGGCCTTCGACAGCCTCTCCGGCGAGCTGTACGCCAGTGCCCGCGGCGCCATGCTCGGCGACAGCTACCAGATCCGCGAGGCGCTCGGCGAACACCTGCGCAACGTGCCCACCGGCCAGGCCGCCGGCGATGAACTGCACCATGACGCGGCCAGCGGCCTGACCTTCTGGTTGCGCAGCTACGGCAACTGGAGTCAGCACGACGGCAACCACAACGTTGCCGATATCGACAACGACAACCGTGGCACCCTGCTGGGCATCGAACTGCCGCTGAACGACACCTGGCGCGCCGGCCTGGCCGCCGGCTACGGCACCAGCGACCTGAATGTGCATGACCGCAGCTCCTCCGCCGACGTCGACAACACCACTCTGGCGGCCTACCTGGGTGGCCAGTGGCAGGCCATCAACCTGCGCCTGGGTGTGGCGCGGACCTGGAGCGATGTCGACAGCAAGCGCGACGTGCGCGTCGGCGACCTCAGCGAAACCCTCAAGGCCGGCTACGACGCCACCACCACCCAGGCCTTCGGCGAGCTGGGCTACCGCGTGCAGATCAACGACCTGAGTCTGGAGCCCTTCGCCGGCCTGGCGCATGTCGAAGTGAGCAGCGATGGCGTGCACGAGCACGGCGGCGATGCCGCCCTGAACGCCAGCAGCGAGAAGGACCGGGTCGACTACGCCAGCCTCGGTGTGCGCGGCGAGACGCCCCTGGGGCGCATCGCCAATCGCCCACTGGAGCTGCGCGGCGGCCTGGCCTGGCAGCATGCCTTGCAGACGCCCGATGGTGATACGCGTATGACCCTGGCCGGCTACGACAGTTTCACCGTGCAAGGCGTGCCAGTCGCCCAGGACACCGCCCAGGTACAACTCGGGGTCTCCCAGCAACTGGCGCCCCAGGCCAGCGTCGACCTGGGCTACAGCGGCCAGTTCGGCAGCGGCACCCGCGATCACGGCCTGCGTGCCGGCGTGTCGATCGCCTTCTGACGCCACCCGCGCGCCAGCCCTGAAGCCCCGCCCCGGCGGGGCTTTTTCATGGTTCATCGCGCTTTCCCGGAGAAGGCAGGTGTGTCGGCGGGTGCTGGCTAGGATGCCTCGAGCATAGCTTTGCGCAGATTCCGGGCAAAGCGTTGGAGCGGCGCCAGACCGCTGTCCTGGGCGTGTCGTCGCCAGCTTCACCAGCGCCGGCAGCCCTCCAGCAAAGCGGGGCGTACCAAACTTCCTTTAACGCATCCTTGAACATGTAGACGATGGCCAGCGGCTGATTGGCGTCGAGCAACTCCTGCCGTAATTGTTCAGCCGTGGCGAACTTTGGCGAGTAGGCGAAGAGTACGCGTACGTCCGCTACGACATGCAGGTACCGCGGCGGCCATGGAAGTCTTCTACGATCTGCAGAACGGTCGCTACATCGCCTCCAGCATGACCAACGAACAACGCAACGCGTATGAATTCACCTATCGCGCGTCGACGTCGGATTACACCCCAGGTGCACTATACAGCGAGGGGGTACGCTAAGCAGCTGAGGAGCGGTCGGGATCAGTCGTTTTCGCTGATCTCGGCTGGACGTTTGCCGATGTCCGCTAATGGCCGATAGCTGCCCCTGGCGAGAAACGGTTCCCCACCCTTCGCAGATATTTAATACCGTTTGACCGTCGCCGCAGCGCCTTGACGTGAACTCACAAGCACAGTTTGGGGCACCGCTTTGCAGAAGCCGTAGTGCAACGCTTCAAGGGGCAGCCGTAACTCGCATGCAGCCATTGGATCCAGCCGAGCTGGGTGAGGTGAGCGGCAATCCCTTTCAGCAGAATCATCAGGAGGAATTGCCGCTACCCACTCACCTCAGAAGTCGGCTTTCAGGGTGACGGTGTAGTTGCGTGGGTCGCCGTACTGGTTACTCGCGTTCAGCCAGCCGATGGAGGAGTAGTACTTCTTGTCGAAGAGGTTGTTTCCATTCAGTGCAACGCTGAAGTTCTTGTTGATCTGGTAGCCCAGGCGCGCGTTCCAGATGGCGTAGCCGGATTGCTTGATATCGCCCACGCCACCAGTGCCACCGAAGTTGGTGTTGTAGTTTTCGCTCTGGATGCTGGCGCCCGCGCCAGCGGTCCACTGGCTGAGTTCGCCCGGCAGGTTGTAGTCGCCCCAGAAGCGCAGCAGGTGGCGCGGCGTGTAGCTGTTGAAGGTGGAGCCGGATGACGAGGTGCCATCGCCCGGGTCGTTGAGGAACTTGGTCGAGGTGTAGGTATAGCCGGCAAACAGTTGCAGGCCCCTGAGTACCTCGCCGCTGATCTCCGCATCGAAACCTTCGGCGCGAACCCTGCCGCCGTCCACGTAGCAGTTGTCTTCGCCGTTCTGCCCGCACTCCGAGGCATAGTCATATTGGGCTCGGTTTTCCTGGTCCACGCGGAAGATCGCGAAGCTGGTGTTCACGCGGCCATCCATCAGTTCGCCTTTCAACCCGACCTCGTAGTTCGAGCCTTCGATGGGCTTGAGTGGGGTGCTGTCCTGGGTCAGCTCGGTCTGTGGCTTGAAGATGTCGGTGTAGCTGGCGTAGACCGACCATTGATTGTTCAGTTCGTAGATGAGGCCGCCGTACGGAGTGAATTCGCCGGTCTCCTTCGAATGGGCTGGAGCGGGCGAGGAGGTGGTGAAGCGGCGCAGTTCATAATCGTACTTGTAGTTGCTGGTTCGCCCGCCCACGACCAACGTCAGTGGCTCCGCCAGCTTGTAGCGTACGACGCCATAAAGCCCGTTCTGGCGAATCCTGCCTTCGGAGGCGCCGGCGTAAGTGGTGCTCAGCATCTCTTCTTCGGTTGGTTCGCGCGGGGAAACCGGGTCGTAGATGTTGATCGGCCCGAGGTTGAGCAGACCTCCCTGCACATCGTCAGTCTTCAGGTCGCTGGCGTTGGCGCCGACCACTACCTGGTGTTCCAGGTCGAAGGCGCGCCACTTGCCGGCGAGGTTGATGTCAGCGCCCTTGTTGATGTTTTCGAAGTCGTACAGGTAGGCGCGTGACTGCATGCCGTCACCGGTGGCCGGGTCGACCGCCCCCCGGCCGAAGCTGTAGAGGATGTCGTTGGTCTCGCGGATGTAGCTACCCGAGGCATTCAGGCGCCAGTCATCGTTGAAGTCATGGGTGACGTCGGCGAAGTAGGTCGTCTGCTTGTTGTTCCATTTGTTCCAGTCGGCGCCGGTGAAGGTGGAGCGGCCCGCGTGGACCGCGCTGCCATCCTTGTTGCGCGGCAGGCCGCCGAAGGATGGTGTCGAGTGCAGGTCCTCGACGCTGGCGCCGGCGGCCACCTTGGTGTCGTCGGTCAGGTCGTATTCGAGAATCCCGTAGAGCACGTTCTTGCGGCTTTCCGCCGTGTCATAGAAGTAATCCCGATCCTCGTGAGCGGCCACCAGGCGACCACGCAGCTTGCCGTCGGCAGTGAGCGGAGAACTGGCATCGATGCTCTGCCGGTAGGTGTCCCAGGAGCCGGCGCTGGCGGTGAGGGACAGCGACGGCTCGGCCTTCGGGCGTTTGCGCACGAGGTTGATGGCCGCTCCGGGGTTGCCGCTGCCCTGCAACAGGCCGTTGGCACCACGGAGCACTTCGACGCGGTCGTACAGCAACGTATCGGAGGTGAAACTGCTGCCGATGGCGTAGTAGCGGCGATCGAGCGGGACGCCGTCGTACTGGATGGTTTCTACCTCGAAACCGCGCGAGTAGATGTACTTGCCGCCGGAGGGGCTCTGGTAGGTGGTGATGCCGGTGGTTTTCTCCAGCACCTGGTCCAGGGTATCGAGGCGCTGGTCGTCCATCGCCTTGCGCGTGATGACGGTAACCGATTGCGGGATGTCCTTCAGTCGCTGGGTGGACTTGCCGATAGTGGCTTCGCTCGAGGTGTAGGAGCCGGAGCCTTCCGTCGTTGGGCCCAGGCCCTGGCCGGTAACGACCGTGTCGCTCATTTCCAGTGCTGTCGGGATTTCCTCCAGTACGTAGCTGCCACCCTGATCGACCGCGCGCAGGCCGGTGCCGGCGAGGAGGGCGGCGAACCCGGCTTCTCTCGAATAGCTGCCATGCAGACCGTCCGATTGCCGGTTGGCAGTCCTGCTGGCATCGAATGACAGCGCTGCCCCGGCCTCGCTGGCGAAACGGCTGAGCACTTCGGTCAGCGAGCCGGCAGCGATGTCGTACTGCCGGACGCTTTGTACCGCGCCGGACGATACCGGCTCTGCGGCCTGGATGGCGGGTACGCCCACGATGGCGACGCTGAAGAGGGCGGCCTGCACATGGATGGCGAGCCGATGGCGAACGAACGGATACAGCATGGTCTCTCCCCGGTAGTGGTGACCAAGTGGGTCACTGATGCCGGGAAAGCCGAACCAGGGACGAAAAAAGTGCACGGTGTTCAGAATTATTTTTTGCCGGCGTCCTGACAGCGTCAGCTGCGTGGAATCACGGTTACCCAATACCCCGTGCGATACACCGCCGTGACGGGGAAGCTGCGCTCCAGGGATCGCAGTGCGAGGTCGGTGTCATCCAGGGGGAAGGCTCCGGAAATGCGCAGGCTGCTGATGCGCGGGTCGCACCTCAGCCAGCCGTGGCGGTAACGTCCGAGTTCCTCGAGCAACTCTCCCAGCGGGCGGTCGATCGCGATCAGGCTGCCCTGTTCCCAGGCACCCACCGAGGCGCTGTTGATCTGCGCAGGGCCGATGACTCCGGAGGTGACGCGGGTGTGCTGGCCTGCTTCCAGGCGCAGGACGTTGCGCTGTCCCGGAACGGTCACTTCGACGGCTTTTTCCAGGACCGCCACATCGGTGCCGCCGCTCCAGCTGTGCACGGTGAAGCGAGTCCCGAGTGCGCGCACGCTGGCATCGGGGCTCTGCACGCGAAATGGCCTGCCGAGGCTATCGCTGGCGGTGCTCACCAGCACCTCGCCGGTACGCAGGATGATCAGGCGCTGGTTCGCGTCAAAGCGCACATCCACCGCGCTATCAGTGTTGAGCAGCATCTGGCTGCCGTCCGCCAGGGTGAAGGTGCGGCGCTCACCCACTGCGGTCTTGTAGCCAGCAGTGAAGCGTTGGCGCGTATCGCTGCGCCAACCCAGGGTGGCCAGCCCGCCCAGAGAGGCGAGCACCACGACACTGCGCAGCACCTGGCGCCGCGACGCTCCGGCCGAGGCCAGGGTTGCAGCAGCCAGGCGACCCGGTACCCGGGCCATCTGCAGGTTCACCGACTCGATGCGCTGCCAGGCGCGCTGATTGATCGGGTCGGCCGCCAGCCAGCGCTGCCAGGCTTGCTGGTCGCTGGCAGCAGGCGATTCATTGGCGAGTCGCGCATACCAGCGTGCTGCTTCGCTGATGGCCTCGCGCTCATTCGGCTTGAGGGCGTCGTTCACGAGAGGCCCGCCATGGCCAGGCAACAGTGTTCCATGGCCTTGGCCATGTACTTGTTGACAGTGCGGATGGAGATGCCCAGTCGCTCGGCAATCTGGCTGTAGGTCAGCCCTTCGAGCTGGGACAGGATGAA
Organism: Pseudomonas sp. AU11447; assembly: GCF_001672555.2. Taxonomy (NCBI): domain Bacteria; kingdom Pseudomonadati; phylum Pseudomonadota; class Gammaproteobacteria; order Pseudomonadales; family Pseudomonadaceae; genus Pseudomonas; species Pseudomonas sp. AU11447. The sequence goes on from NZ_LZDG02000030.1 coordinate 6,290, forward strand.
GGCCTGCCGGGTCTTTTGTCCCAGGCCATCCAGCATTCGGTCGATTTCCGTCAGCGCTTCGAGGAGCAGGGCCTGCTCTTCGAGGGACGGCTGGACCGCCTCGGGCAGCAGGGCCAGCGCATCCAGGTAGGCACGTTCCAGTGAGCGGCGGCGGTACAGGTCGATCACCAGTCCCCGTGCGATGGTCTGCAGGTAATGCCTGGGCTCGCGAATCACCCCGGCGCTCTTGGCCATCAGCACGCGCACGAAGGTGTCCTGCGCCAGGTCGGCCGCATCGGCGGAGTCGTTGAGGCGCTGACGCAGCCAGCCACGCAGCCAGCCGTGATGGTCGCGGTACAGCATCCCTACCGACTGCAGCGACGAATCTCCCTGCATTGCAATCCCCTAAGAACAATTTGCAAACGACAATCGTTATCAAATATACGGGATGTGGCAGGGCTTGAAAACTGCATTCTGGTGGGGGTTCGCAGTTGGTCGATAGCGCTTGATCAAGCATTCAAGGTGCTCTGCGAGCGGTGCAGTGGCTTGCGCCTGACGAATATCGGACACCGGCCCATCGGAGAGCGGTCTTCCATCCTGCGGACCTGTTCATGGCCCTGGAGCCAGCGCTTTGGCCGGCTCGGACATGGGGCGAGCGCCACGGCGCACACTAGACTGCGGCTACCCAACAGAAGGAGTGGCACATGACTTTCAACCACCAAGTGGTCTGGATCACCGGGGCATCCTCCGGCATTGGCGAGGCGTTGGCGCGTCTGCTGCTGCAGCAGGGCGCGTGCGTCATCCTCTCCGGCCGGCGCGAAGCCGCGCTGCAGGCCGTTGCCGAGCAGGCGCCACAACGCGCCCTGGTCCTGCCCTTCGAAAGCACTGACTTTGCCGCGCTGCCGCAGGTGGTCGAGCAGGCCTGGGCCTGGCAGGGTCGTATCGACTGTTTGATCAACAATGCCGGCATCAGCCAGCGCAGCCTGGCCGTGGATACCCGCTTCGAGGTGTACCGCGAGTTGATGGAAGTCGACTACCTGGCTCCAGTGGCCCTGACCCAGCAGCTGCTGCCGCGCCTGGTTGCTCAAGGGAGTGGCCAACTGGCCGTCGTCAGCTCTGTGGCCGGCAAGGTCGGAGCCCCACTGCGCACGGGCTACTGCGGCGCCAAGCATGCCGTAATCGGCTACTTCGAAGCCTTGCGCGCCGAAGTCGAACAGGCCCATGGCATCAGGGTCAGCGTGATCCTGCCTGGTTCGGTACGCACTGGCGTGGCGGTCAACGCGCTGGGTGGCGACGGTGCCCGTCGCGGCCGCTCCGACGTCAATATCGATAACGGCATGCCTGCTGATGAAGCCGCGCGGCGCATCGTCGATGGGCTGGCAGTCGGATTGCGCACCATCGAGGTAGCGGAGGGCACCGAGAAGCTCGCCCTGCAACTGCGAAGCGCCGATCCTGAGCGTCTGTTCGCGCTCACCGCCGCCGAGGGTGCGCGCCTGGCCGAAGAGCGCGCTCGCAACGGCAATGCCGATATCGACCCGGGAGCTGTGCAGCGTCTCGGTAGCTGAGGTCCGCCATCACGAAGAACAAAGCCCAGGTTCACCCTGGGCTTTTTTCTTCAGTGGTATAGGGCGTGGCCTGCTTTCGGATCAACTCAGTTTCACCCGCGGCGGGTGCTGCTGACTGGTATTGCAGCAAGTCCCTGTCTGCCGGACCTGCAGAGGTCGTGCCTTTCAGACAGGGCGACTGCGCAGGCTACTTTTTCGGGTACGAGAACGAATAGGAGTTGCAGGCATCTCCTACGCTTTTCCAGGTTTTGAAGTCGGTGATGATGTTCTGGGTATTGAATGTCAGTTCCAGACGGCACTCTTTACCGTAATTCTCCTGATAGGAGTGCGGGGTCACCGTCACGCTCCCGGCTGTCGGGCCGGCTGACAATTCGTTATAGCCCTGGGTACGGGTGAATTGTTCAGAGTAAATCCAGCGGGCGACCGAGTTGTTCTGGTCGTCCTTCACCACATCGGTGGGTTTGCCGAAAGTATCCACGGCTTCCTGCAGCGGGCGTCCTTTCCAGTCGCCCGCATCGATGATGTCCGGGATGCTCTGAAAGTAGTGGCCGCACCCTGAGAGCAGGCTGAGGCTGAAGGTGAGCGTGCTGGAAAGCAGAATCGATTTTGCAGACATGAACGGTCCTTCGTCAGTGGGGGTTATCGCCGGTGGTATGCGGTGGAGTCTATCGAGTAGGAGCTTTGCGGGTAACCTGCCGCGACAGGCCGCTCCTGAAAATCGATCTGGCCTCGTGTTCCCGTCTGGGCGCCTCGCATGCCTGGAACGACATCGACAGCCGCCGCCACGTCCAGGCCGGTGACTTCACCCTGGAACCCTTCGCGGGCCTCGCGCACGTCAAGGTCGACAGCGACAGCTTCAAGGAATACGGCGGCAGCAGCACCCTGCGCAGCGACAGCGAGCAGGACGAAGTGATCTGCACGCCTCGACGGCGCTGACCACGCTGGACTCGGTACCGCTGGCGCTGCAAGGCACGCTCGGCTGGCAACACGCCTACGACGACCTCGATTCGAAACGCCAGCTGTCGTTCGCCGGCAGCGACTCGTTCACCGTCAAGGGCACACCGCTGGCGCAGGACACCGCTCTGGCGCAACTGGGTGTGACCGCGCAAGTGGCCAGCGGCACCACGGTGGGCCTGGGTTACTCCGGGCAATTCGGCGACGGCTACACCGACAACGGCGTTCGCCTGGGACTGAACGCGAGCTTCTGAGTCCGCCAACCCGTTGCCTTTGGCTTTGTGAATCCCAGAGGCTCTCGCGCAGTCGTGAGAGCCTCTGGGGCGTCCGGCAATCCGGTGTCGCTAGGCGTGGTTCATGTAACGCAGAACGACCGCCACGGATGATCGTAAGTCCGCTACCAACCCAAGGCAGACTTGGATGGAGGCAAACGGTACGAGACCTCCGCAGCTGGGAAGCGAGTGGCGATGCGTTTGACGGGCCTTGAACTAGTCTTCAACTGACGGCGGAGCATCCCCAGTTACGCCAGCGGTATTCGCCCAGGGCTCGGCGCCGGCCACGTGACCTGGGCCTGTATTGCGACCGGTCATCCAGCTCAACGGGAAGGTTCGAACCATGGGACGCCGCAGCCTCGCTTCCGTGTGCCTGTCGTTCACGCTGTTGTCATGTCTTTACGCCCATGCCGCGCAACCCTCACTGCCCGATGCCCGGCTGACCCAGCAGGAAGAGGCGGAGGTCCGGGCCATGGTGCTGCCGATTCCGCCGGCCTGGAAGGGCGACCTGGACGGAATGCGAGAGCGCCGGCTGGTACGCATCCTCGTGCCCTATAGCCGGACCTTCTTCGCCGTCGACCGAGGGCGAGAGGCCGGAATCAGCTACGAGCTGGGCAAGGCACTGGAGGCTTGGCTGAACAAGCAGTACCCCTATGCAGAAAAGTCGCTGCAGTGGAGGGTCCTGTTTATCCCCACGCCCCGGGACCAGTTGATGCCCCAGTTACAGGCCGGCGTCGGCGACATTGCCGCAGGAGGATTGACGATCACTGACAGCCGCCTGCAGGCGGTGGACTTCGCCGCGCCTTTCGCCACGGGGATCAAGGAAGTGCTGGTGACGGCGCCCGGCAGCAAATCGCCGGACCAGCTCGAAGCGATGTCAGGACAGGAGGTCATGGTGCGGCCGTCAAGCAGTTACTACGAACACCTGCAGGCGCTGAACAGAACCTTCGCCGAAAAGGGGCTCGCCCCGGTACAGATCAAGGCGGCAGACGAGAACCTCGAGTCCGAGGACCTGTTGGAAATGGTCAATGCCGGACTGGTCCCGGCTACTGTCGTTGATCTTTACATCGCAAGGTCGTGGGGAGCGCTGTACCGGCAGATGCAGGTACACGAGAATATCGTGATCAACGCTCAGGGGGCCGAGTTCGCCTGGGCAATTCGCAAGGGCAGCCCGCAGTTGCAGGAGGCCCTGGGGGCATTCGTGCAAACGCACAAGGTGGGGACGACCTTCGGCAACTCCCTGCGCAACAAGTACGTGAAGAACAGCAAGCGACTGTTCGACGCCACGTCCGAGGCCGATATGGAAAACTTCCGCAACATGGTCGGGCTGTTCCAGAAGCATGCCGGGACCTACGACTTCGATTATCTGATGCTGGTCGCCCAGGGTTTTCAGGAGTCGCAGCTGAACCAGAAAGCGCGCAGCTCGCGCGGGGCGGTTGGGGTGATGCAGATGAAGCCCAGTACCGCGGCGGACCGCTCGGTCGCCATTCGCGGCATCGACAAGAGCGCGGACAAGAACATCGAGGCGGGCACCAAGTACATGCGGCTGCTTGCCGACAAGTACCTCAACGACTCGCAGTTGACGCCACTGAATAAGACACTGATGACCTTCGCCGCCTACAACGCCGGCCCCGGCAACCTCATGAAGTTCCGTCGCCTGGCCCAGGAATCGGGTCTGGACCCAAACATCTGGTTCGGTAACGTTGAGCACGCCGCTGCAAGAGTGGTTGGCCGAGAAACAGTCGATTACGTCGGCAACATCTACAAGTACTACGTGGCGTACAAACTGGCCGAAGACAAGAGGCGGCCTCAGCAGACGGCGCAGTGATGGGCCTCAGGAAAGGAAGATTGCGCGCGTCGGTTTCTGGGCGGTTGCTGCCTTTGTTGAAAGCCGCTTGCGACCCATTGCAGCCGTTCGTGGATAGCTCTAGACGACCGAAAGCAGTCTATTGAAGGGCTGAGCAGCAAAGATCGGAAGTCTTACCGCCCTACGAGTTCTATTGCGCTGCCGCCATATCAAAGAACCGCTTGCGAGGCTCAGGAAGAGCAGGCGCCCATTAGCTCGCCGTAATCAGTTGCGCAATGATGGCGCCCACCGATAGTGCGAGCGCCACCAGCGACACGCCCAAAGACCAAGCGAATTTCGAGTGTTCTTGATCGGCAGTCGCCAGAATCGCAGCCAGGTAAGGCAGGTTGACGGCGTGTTTCAGCTCGCCGACCTTCACAGCGAACAGCTTGACTGACGAGTTTTCACCGGTCGGATAGGCGTACTTGTGGTCTAGGTAGTAGTAGAGATACCCGAACAGCATGTGCTTGTCGCATTTCAGCTTGGCCGCTAGCGCCTCAATGTCGGTTTCAATCATCACCGTTCCGACTGCCGAAGCCTTCGTCGGAAAGGATGGGGCGTACATGTCGTAGATACAGCGGAGCACTTGCCTTTCCGTCGGAATATTCAAGGTCATTCAACGTCGTCCTGTAGTGATGGGCTTGCCTAGCCAGATGGATCAAAGCCAGAGAGTAGAATCACATCCATTCGGCGTCCGCTTCTGGCCGATAGCAGCCTGGGAAAGCGTACCCGAACGGATGCTGGCCTTTTGCCTCGTAATGCTGCACCGTTGCTACCTCTGAACATCATTCCGAGGACAGCCGAAGTGAGCAGCACGCGATTCGTAGGGAATGCGAAAGAGCTGAAGAGCGCCCTGAACGACAAGGCCGACAACATCGTGATCACTGATCGCAAGCTCGCTTTGGCGGTGCGTGTGATCAAGTCCGTGACGTACACCAAGCTTGCATTGATCGCAGGAGGAGCAGGGGTCGCGGCGGCCAGTTTCTGGAACCCGGTGGGAGCTATCTCTGGCGGCGTAGCCGGAGCCAGCGGTTTGGTGGCCTTTGGCGCGGCAGCAGGTGCGGTAGGGGCCACCGGTATCAGCGGCGGTGCGGCTGCGGTTGCCGTTGCTGCGATTGCCACCGTCGGCGTGCTTGGGTTGGCAGCAATGGTCATGCACAAGGACTACGCGCTTTCAATTGATGGTGGAGCCAATGGCAAAGCCACTACCACTGACGATAAACCCGATGTAAATGGGAAGTTCTCATTCAAGATGACCCTCAAACGCAACGGCAGCCGCTGAGGGGCGAGAGGCATGGCTGTCCTGTGAAGCACTCGCGTGCGACTCATCCTCCGGATACCCGATATGCGCTGTGCTTTCATTCAGGCCGATGACAGCCGATGCCTTCTACGCTTGATGTGCGATGTTTATATACGCCGTATGGAGTATTGCAGCGTGATGGACAGCGTCAGTTCAAACCCCTGGCTGCCCAGGCATTGAAGCGCTCCTCGAGTTCCTCTCCGTGATCAACCCAGAAAGTGTTATCAATCCGCAGGGCTTGAGCCAGGTTGTTCGGTGCCGTGTTGATGCGCTCAGCCAGGCTCTGCTCCAGCAGAGCTTGAGTGTGGACGTTGGTGGAGCCGTAGCCGAGCTTTTCGGTATGCAGTTTCTGGTGTTCAGGCCGTAGGGAAAGATTGATGAATTTTTCGGCGGCCAATTTGTTCTTGCTGCCCTTGGGGATTGCCCAGGAGTCAATGTCGTAGATGCTGTCCTGCCAGATTATCTTGATATTCGCTCCGGACTCCTGGGCGGAAAACACTCGACCGTTGAATGCGCTGGTCATTGCGACATCGCCGCTGGCCAGATATTGCATGGGCTGGGCGCCAGCTTCCCACCATTGAATGCTGCTCTTGATCTCGTCAAGTTTGCGGAATGCCCTATCGACGCCTTCCTTGCTGGAGAGTGCCTTGTAGACTTCTGCAGAGGGGACGCCGTCTGCCATTAATGCAATCTCAAGCGTGTACTTGGCACTCTTGTGCAGGCTTCGCTTTCCCGGAAACCTCTTCAGATCCCAGAAGTCTGCCCAGCCGGTGGGTTCCACTTTGAATCTGTCTGCGTTGTAAGCCATCGCAGTAGACCAGACCAATACACCAGCTCCGCATTGCGAAATAGCTCCCGGAACAAAATCTGTCGCCTCACCGATGTTCGATTGGTCCAGCGCTTCGAAAAGTCCCTCTTCGCAGCCGGTAATCAATTCTGCGCCGCCGACTTCCACTACATCCCAATTGACACTTTTAGTGTCGACCATGGCTTTGATGCGACCCATCTCGCCATTGTATTCCGTTGCTACGACGGTATTTCCAGTTTCTTTTTCATAGGGCTTGTAGAAGGCTTCGGTTTGTACCTGTTTCGCTACGCCACCGAACGAAACGACAGTGATTTCATTGGCCAGGGCCGCAGAGGTTGCCGTGGTGAGAAGAAGAGTTCCGAGAATGCTTGCTTTCATGTTTACCTCTGGCGTTTCTTGTTTTGATTATTAAACGGCGCGCGGCGAAGTGCCGGTGCTGGTTACCGTTGGCAACTCACATGAATCGTTCTTGGTGTGGCATTAATCAGTCAGTGACTTGTAGAAGGGCCGCCACGATATCGGGCGGCTTCCATTGTCATTTCACGCGGGCATCGGCGAGTACGCAGAGCATTTCGAACATCAGTGTCGCGGCATTCAATGCAGTCATGCCGGAGGGGTCCAGGTCCGGAGCTACTTCAACCACATCACCGCCGATGAGATTGAGGCCCTTCAGCCCCTTGATCAGGCGGAGCGCTTCGCGCATGGAAATCCCCCCTGCCTCGGGCGTGCCGGTACCTGGGGCGAACGCGGGGTCGAGACCGTCGACATCGAAGGAGACATAGGTTTGCCCATCGCCGACGACTCGTCGCACTTCCTGAAGCACACCGTCCACGCCAAGCTCATCGAACTCTTCGATGAAGATAACGCGCATACCGCACTCGAGGCTGTAGTTCGGTGTACCGGAATGCTCGGATCCTCGAATCCCGATCTGGATCGTGCGATGAGGGTCCAGCAGGCCATCCTCGACTGCTCGGCGGAACGGGGCGCCGTGGAAGAACTTCGAGCCGTAAAGACTATCCCAGGTATCCGTGTGGGCATCGATGTGCACCATGCCGATAGGCCCGTTCTTGGCCAGCGCCTTGAAGATCGGATAGGTGATCGAATGGTCGCCGCCGACGGTCAGCGGCATGATGTTTCTGGCGCAGACTTCCTGGTAGTACTGCTCAATGCACGCGTGGGCGTCCTCGATGTTGTACATGCGCTCCAGGTAAACGTCGCCCAGGTCACGAATAGTGCAGAGCTCGAACGGGGCAATGCCTGAAGCATGGTTCCGGGTACGCATGAGACAGGATTGCTGGCGGACGCCGCGCGGGCCGAGGCGTGCTCCGGGCTTGAAGGAAGTACCGCCATCATAGGGAACCCCGATCAGGCCGATATCGATGCCATCGAGTGATTCCGCGACAGGCGCGCGCATGAAGCTGGCGATTTCGTTGAATCGCGGGCGTTTCTGCGGGTCGTAGGCGGTTCCGTCGGCAAAATTGGTTTTGAACTTGGAGTCAGGCATAACCACCTCTTTTCCCCGCAGGACGGATTGCGGAACATATGTTGTTAGTGTTTTGAACTGTCTGAGTAACTTGCTCGCCTCAAGGGTTTTAGCGGCAAAATACGATTACGCCTTTGATTTAAACAGCTGTGCATCGGGGGGTAAATTCATTGGTGTGAAACCTAATGTTAATCAGATTATTAATGTAATATTATGCGAAATCTGCGATTTTTGGATATCATCGGGGTCGACGTGCTGATTGGCTTGCTGGGGTGATTGGTGAAGGAAAATATATATAACATTCGCCTGTTGAGAGTCTTCGTTGCAGTGGTGGAGCGAAAAGGCTTTTCTGCGGCGCAGCAAGATCTGAACATGTCCACGCCGGCCATAAGTAATTACATGAGCCAGTTGGAGATGCAGCTTGGAATGCAACTCTGCAACAGAGGGCGCTCTGGTTTCAGTCTGACCAGCAAAGGGCAGCTGATATTTGATGAAGCCAAGCGTTTATTGGGCCAGATCGATGGCTTCGAGAACTATGTTCTGGAGTTGAAGGGAGAGTTGAGAGGGGCTGTGACAGTAGGCATCCTTGATTCGATGCTCACCGACAAGCAAGTCAATATCGTTGACTTGCTGGGAAACTTTGCCTCGAAACATCCCAAGGTCCACGTCAACCTGAAAGTTCTGAATCCCTTCGAACTGCAGAGGGAGGTGCTGGAAGGTAAGATCGACCTTGCCATTGGTTCATTGCCAACCAGGATGAGCGGGCTGAAGTACATAGAGTTATATGTCGAACAGCATTGGCTGTACTGCAGTGATCGGCATGAACTGTCCAAAGTGACGAAACTTTCGCCTGAGATTGTCAGGGACAATGCTTTGCTCAATCGAGGTTACTGGTCCAGCGCCGAAGCCATGCGGCACGGCTTCAAGGATTGCTCCGCCACGATAGACAGCATGGAGGCCGCGCTGATTCTGGTGCTGTGCGGAAGTTACGTCGGCTATCTTCCTGATCATCTGGCCCTGCAGTGGGAGCAGCAGGGGAGGCTGTTCAGACTGCTCCCTGAAACGTTTGGATATCGGGCTGAATTTTCGTTGATCATGAAGAATGGGCGCAGTCGCGAACCGCTCATACAGGCTTTCAGAGACGAGATGGATAAGCTTTATATCAAGGATATAAGTTGAGGAAGAACGCGGCTCGAAATTACTGAACGCTCGGAAAAGTTGCTTGAGCCGCTCGCTGAAGGCCGGGTGTTGGCTCATTCAAGGTCTTATGAGGGGGGCTGTACTGACCTGAACGTTCTGCGAGGTCGGCCGCCCTTGCCGATGGCCCCAGGCTGCGTTGGCGCTCCGACTTTGTGCCGTGTGCTATTTCCAGGTAGTGATCGACCTCTCCCTGAAGGCAGGGCTCGCTGCGGCACGGATGGTGAGGGACGCCCGATCGCGCGACGACTCCAGCTTTAGCGTGCTTCCCTGCTTGCTGCTCACCCTGGTATTCGTTTCGTTGGGCCCGCTGTTGTATATCGTGGTCAAAGGCAGCAAGCGGAATGGCGGTAAATTCGGCCAGCAGTAAAGGTCTGTTTCCGACCCATCGCGGACTCTCATTTAATGTGCAGCACTTATCTTTCGCTTGGCTGTGCGATACATGAACCAGAGAGCAATAGACAGAGCTGTAAAAAGACCGATGGCGAGTCACAGAAGGCCAGTACGCGAGTGCTGTATACGGGCCAATGTCTGCTGTCGGCTGATGATATCTGTATCGGCACTTTTCAGGATGACCAGTCTGTTGGTTTCGACCAGGGGCGCGAGCCATATCCGAGTCCAGGAAGCGACTACGTTCTGGCCGATATAGCGCGACGTCTCTTCGTCGGTGAGGCATCGTGAGTAGCCGCCAAGATGATCAACACAAGTCAGGAGCAAAGGTTCGTTGTCGTGAGCGATCACGGTGTAATAGTTCTTTCCGATCCGCTCAACGGAAAGAATCCCCGTGGTTTCGTTCAAGGTTGCGGGAATCTCGATGGCATAGGTGAATAACAGCAAGGTTGCCATGGCCAGAGAATAGAACAACTGAGCCAAAACCATGTTCCGGCGTAATTTCCTAAGGGTGGCTGCATTTGGTTGTTCCGTACGGGGAGCGCTTCCCGGCGAGGATGGGATGGGTTTCGGTGAACTCAAAGCCACGGCGAATCCTCCATTGACTCGACTGATTCGAGCATAGATCAGTCGTTACCCGGAGGAACGAATAGCTAAGGATTTGCGTGCTTCCGGCGCATACGCCGCCAGTTCAGATTGCTTGATGCACCGGCCATTTCCGCATTAGCGTTCGATCAGGTCTTGGGGAAACGATGGCACTGGCTCTGAGCATGTGGACGATATTTGTCTAACGTCCGCTCCTGGCCAACAGCAACCATCACCCGCTGACAATGCGCCCTGTTCGACCCTCTCGAATCAGGGTTGCTCTTCGCGTTGGAGCGAGGACCTTTCAAGGCCGCAGCACGATGCCACTTCCGGCTGTTACGTCCGTGCTGCCTGCGTTGGTCGCATGCTCCAGCAGGTAGCGCGCTGGTGGTTTTCCCATTGCCTTGCGGAACATGGTGACGAAGCCGCTGGCGCTTTCGTAGCCTAATTCCAGGGCAACGGTCTGCACGCTGTCTCCCTGCGAAAGTCGCCGAAGCGAAAGGATGATGTGCAGCTGCCGGCGCCACTGTCCGAAGCTCATGCCGACCTCCTGCATCAGCAAGCGGCTCATGCTGCGCTCGCTCATGCCGATGCACTTGGCCCATTGGGCCATGGAGGTTCTGCTTGAGGGATCGGCCAGCAGCATTTGTGCAAGCTGACGTAGCCGCGCGTGCTGCGGCATCGGCAAATGAAGGTGCTCGACACTTGCCTCGCGTAACTCATCCAGCAGCACGGCGATCAATCGCGCCTCCGAGCCACTCTCGTCGTACAACGGATCGAATCCCGTTGCCTTGAGCAAGAGCTCGCGCAGCAGCGGCGAGACGGAGAGGGTGCAGCATTGGCTAGGCAAGCCTTCGATGGCGTTCGGCTCAACGAAGAGGCAGTAGCACTCGGTTTCTCCTGCGCCGCGAGCCGAGTGAGACATATCCCCAGGAATCCAGAGCGCACACTGCGGTGGGACGACCCACACGCCCTTTTCCACTTCGCAGCTGAGGACTCCGCGCACTGAGTAGATCAGTTGCGCTTTGCGATGATGGTGAAGTGCATGCTCCCAATCCCTGGCAACCTGGGACGCATTCAGTGCAGTGACCTGACGCGCGATGCTATCAACGTCCCTCGTGAGCAGAGGGTCGTCGGTGGGGCTGGAGTCCATGGCGGTCCTCGAAGCAGGCTCGAACGCCTGGCCGAAATGAAAAATATTGTGGCCGAATTGTGCAATGACGCAAGCTGGTCCGGCTGGTTATCTTGCTGGTGAACGAACGGCGTCCGCATTCGGCGGGCGCCCACCTGGCAACGCAGGAGACGGCCCACATGGTTATCGATTCCACGCTCTTTCCAATGGTCTGGATGAAGGTCGGCGCATCCACCATCGACACCGGCGATGAGGGATTCAAGGCCTTTGAAGCCTTGCTGGCACGGGCAGAGCCTTTCGTGCTGCTGGACGAGGGGAGAGCGGAACAGCGTGCCGAGGAACAGTCCCATGAAGAGAGAAAGCAGTTGTCCTTGTGGATGAAGCGCCACAAGGCCGCCTTGCGATCATTCGTCAAAGCCCAGATCTACATCGAGCCCGATCTGGACAAGCAAAAGGCAGCCGAGCAGTTCGCCGGCAAGTTCGAATCGTTCTGGGGATACCCCCTGCTGGTTGTCGCGACCCGAGGGGACGGCTGGACGCTGGCGCGCAAGCTGCTGGGCCGGTGAGCGTTGGGAGATGACCTCCATGCGCATCGTGGCAGTGAATACAGTCGAGATTGACCCGGCCATCGGCTCGATGGCGACGCTTCGAGAGGGATTGGAGGCGTTGCTGGACGACCTGGGTCATCTCTCCGGCTGTACAGCCTATCGCCTGACTTGCGGCAGTGGTCCTGGTGAAAGCTGGATCCTCACCGGGTACTGGGACTCACCTGAGCGCATGACCGCGCACTTCAATCTGCCGTGCCTGGCCAGGCTGTTCGAACTGGTGTCGGAGCGACTGATCAGTGGGCTGCGGTTCGGGACATTCCTGGTGTCGCCGCTCATTGAATCCTCCGGCGAGACGGCTCGATAGACTGACGCGAGGGAATCCCCAGGCGCTCGCACCCGGATGAGCCTGCCAGTGGGCGAGCATGGTCCCGGTATGGCGCGACGAAGAGCCGCTTGCCGATATCGGTTACCGACTCGAAGCGGGTCCATTCAACATCTCCCGAAGGCCGGCGGTTGGGTGCCGCCGGCGATTCCATCAGAAGAGCTTCAGGAAGTTCAGATAGAAACGCGGGGCCTTGCCGTTGTCATCGTCAAGCTCCTTGGCGGACACGGAGCGGGTCAGCGGGAACGCAACCTCGGGAGAAACATAGGTGTCCTTGAAGACATTCAGGTGCGCGCCGATACCGGTGGAAGAAAGGCTTTCCGTGCTCACCCAGCTGGGGTCTTCACTCCAGACCTTGCCGAAGTCCCAGAAGGCGTAGTACTGGGTCGGCACGGCGTAATCCTTGAAGGTGTGGATGCGGTTGTACTGCAGCTCGGTCTTCACCGCGAAACCGCTGTCACCGGTAATCTCCGACGGGTCGTAACCACGGCCGAACTCACTGCCGCCCACGCCGAACTGTTCGGGGCTGAGCAGCGGCTGGCCGAAGGATGTCTGCGCGGTGGCAGCAACGTAGAGGTTCAGGCCATCCATCAGTTTCGACAGGTCCTGCAGGCGCTGAGCATCTACCTGGAGTTTGGTGAAGTCGGTCTAGCCGTCTTCGCGCGAGGGATTGAGGCGACTCTCGCTGCTCGCGCCCATGATTGCCAACCCCTTGCTGATCTCGCTCTTGACCAGGTTCTTGCCGCCGTAGGCATCGAACCAGTCGTAGCTGGCACCGAGGCGCAGAGCACGGATGCGGTCCTCGCTGGAGGGCGGCAGGTTCTTGTCATCCAGGTATTCGGAGGTGCCGTTGTAGTAGGTGAAGGCAGCCGAGGTCTTGAGTGTCTCGTCGCGCTGGCGAATCCACGGCCGGGTAATGCGCACGGCGAAGGTGTCGCCGGAGCTGTTGGCATTGAGGAAGGAGTAGGTGTCGGCGTGGCCGTCGTTATGCTGGGCGAGGAAGCTGACGACATCCCCTTGGCTGCCGACCGGCAGTTCGTACTGGCCTTCGAAGAAGGTCATCTTGTTGCCCTCCAACGATTTGCCGGCGCGGATGCCGAGGTGGTCGCCGTGTCCGGTGAGGTCGTTTACGCCAACGCCAGCGTAAATCTGCCAGGGGCCGAAGTAGCGGCTGTCTCGGTTGTCGGAGCCGAAGAAGCCCTCGTATTTGCGCAAGGCGTTTTCGACGAGCAGGTCAGTGCCGCTTTCCACTGGCGAAGCCTGCAGCGTGCCGCGGCTGTCGTTGCCGGATACATCGTTCATCAGCAGCAGGTTGCGCTCGATGGTCTTGGCGGTCGGTGGGGTTTCCTGGCGGATATTGTCCGCGTAACGCGCCAGTGCCTTGTTGCTGGGGCCGGTGAAGCTGACCTGGTTCACCTTGCCCTCGAAGACCTGGAGTGCCAGGTTGCCGCCTTCCAGGCGTTGGGCCGGCACGATGGTCCGGGCCAGGAGGAAGCCGGCCTTGCGGTAGCGTGCGGTGATGGTATCGGCGACGGCGTGGATCTCGGCCAGATTGACCTGATGGCCCTCCAGGCGCTTGAGCAGCGGGTCGAAAGTGCCTGCCGGATAGCTGTTGGCGCCCACCAGCGTCACGTGGCTCACCGGGAAGCGGGTGTCGGGCAGCGCCTCCAGCTCCTGGGCCACGGGCTCGGGCGTTACGACGGTATCGGGCATTTCCAGAGTGCCGGGCATCTCGGTGGGCGAAGTGCGGATACCCGCCTTGTCGGGCATTTCCACCCGTCCGGGGTTGAGTTGGCCCAGTGGTGCGGCCTGCACCTGGCTGGTGAGCAGCAGGGCGCCAACGACCGCGATGGCCAGGCGATGCAGAGAAAAAGCATGCGATTTCATGATCATTTACCTCCCTTGCCGGGTGCCTGCAGGTCATGCGGGATCACGCTGCGGTTCCAGTCCGGGACGATGAGCTTGCCGTCCTTGAACAGGCTGTTGGCGTAGGTGAGTACGTCGCGCAGGTCTGGCGTGGTGCTCTGCTGGTTGCCGTAGGAGCGCGGCTTGCAGATCAGCTGGACGGAATAGGTACGCGCGATCGCGGGCGAAACGGTGTAGTTGGCCGAGACGGCGCTGGGGGACTCCAAAGCGTCGCAGCGAGTGTTGCCGGGCGACTGGGCCGTGATGGGCAAAGCCACCGCAGGTGCCTGGGCGGGCACCACGGGGCCCTCTGGCGCGACGGGCTCCGCGGGAGGGACCGGCTGTATCGGGGCCACCGGGCCGCTGATGGTCAGCGTGCCGTCGCGGAACACCACCCTGTAGTTGTTGCCAGCACTGAACGAAGTGCCCTGGCCGATGGCGTAGCTGCCGGTCTCTTCGCCGGGGGCACGGCTCAAGCTGCCTGTCGCGATATCCGCGCTGTCGCCATTCTTCAGGCCGCTGACCCGATGGGTCAGTTGCGGGTCGATTTGTCCCTGCGTCTTCGACTTGTCGTCCGCGCTCACCACCAGTTGGGCCGGGGTGATCTGCAGGGTGCCGTCCTTGAACACCAGGGTGTAGTTGCCGCTGGCCAGCGCCAGGTTGCCCTGGCCAATGGCGTAGCCCTGCGGGCGGACGTGCTCGCCGGCCTCCCGTTGCAGGTCGCCGCCGTTGAGCACAGCGCTCGCCTGGTCACCGTTCTTCAGTCCGCTCACGGAGTAGGAGAGCGACGGGTCGGCGTCGCCGTAGACCTTGCTCTTATCCTGGGCGACCACCTCCAGCGGGGCCGGGGTGATGTGCAGCAGATTGCCTTCGTAGGTGATGCGGTAGTTCCCCGAAAGGCCGGCCACGCCACCCTGGTGGATGCCATAGTCGCCGACATTTTCGCCAGCACTGCGGGCGAGGTTGCCGCTGACCAGGTCGGATGCGTTCTCGCCGAGCTTCTGCCCGCTGACCTGATAGGTCAGGGTCGGGTCCTGGTCGCCGTAGACCTTCGACTTTTCATCGGCCTTGACCTTGAGTTCCGCCTGTTCGACGGTCAGCGTGCCCTTGTTGTCCTCGATCCGGTAGCGCCCCTGGGAGCGCTCATCCGCCGTGATCTGGTTGGTGATGTCGTAGCCGCCAGGTTTCACATCGCTGGTCGCAGTGGCGGTCGTGGCCGGGGCGCCCACCTGGATGCCGCCGCGCCCCAGTTGCTGGTTCACGTAGTCGTCGATGCCTTTCA
This sequence comes from Pseudomonas sp. AU11447, assembly GCF_001672555.2. Classification (NCBI taxonomy): domain Bacteria; kingdom Pseudomonadati; phylum Pseudomonadota; class Gammaproteobacteria; order Pseudomonadales; family Pseudomonadaceae; genus Pseudomonas; species Pseudomonas sp. AU11447. Next base: position 21,918 of record NZ_LZDG02000030.1, read on the forward strand.
CGGCCTGGGCGTTGCTGTCATGGCGGGTGGTCTGGGTGAGCGCCGGATTGGCATCGCCGTACTCGCGGGCCTTGTCGTCCGCGCTGACGCTGAGCGTGGCCTGGGCGGCATGATTGAGGATCACGCCCGGTTCGCCGGTCTTGTCGACGGTCTCGTAGAAGTGCACCCGACTGCGTTCGAGGGCCTGTTCGCCGGAAGCGAGCGAGGGGCCGTTGTTGTCGGCCTTCTGCAGCCAGGGTGTGTCGTTGATCAGGTTCGAAATCAGCGCATCCAGCGAGTCGACCTTGCTGCCGAGGTCGACGATGAGCTGCTGGCTCCTGCCATCCTGGGCGTTGTGCTGGATTTCCTTCTGGTCGCTCGCGCCCTGGATCGCCGAGTAAGACTCCACGCCCCAGCCATGCTCGTGCAGCGTGGAAACGACCTGCAGCCCGCCATTGGCGCCGAACGCGAACCCTACGGGCAGCGATGCGGAGGACTGCGTGCCATCGGTATCGATACGAATGACGTTGGAAAGGCTTGGGGCGGCGGCATCCGGCGTGATCTTCCAGGTGATGCCTGCCGAGTCCTTGAAGGTCAGGCCGCTGACCAGGTAGTCCGAGCTGTCGAGGTAGTTCAGCAGCACGGCCGGGTCGATTTCCTGGTAGCCGCCCTTGCCATCGGGGGTGACGTAGCCAGTGGCCTCGAACACCAGGTAGTCGAAGGACGAGCCGTCCTGGGTTTTCAGCGTCACCGCGCGGGTATTCGCGCCCCAGGTATGGGACGGCTCCGCCACGACGTCCTGATAACCGCGGTAGACCAGTTGCTGGGCGGTCACGCCGGTCAGGGTTTCGCCGGAGTAGGGCGCGGTGACGGTGCCGGTGGTCGTCGTGCCGCTGGCATTGGTCTGGTTGAAGCGGAACACGCCATTGCTGGCCTTGCCCGCCAGCGTACCGGCGTAGTTGAGGTTGCTCTCCATCCGCACGCTGGCACCTTCCAGGGCAACCTGCTTGCCCATCAGTGCGGTGCCGTCCTGCTGGATGATCGAGGCAACGTTGGAAGTGCGCAGCCAGGCGATGCCGTTGCCGACATCGATGATCGCCCGCTGGCCGTATTCCGGACCGGTGTTGTTCAGGCGGATGTCGCCGGTGGCAGCGATGAACAGGTTGCCGTCCTTGAGCAGAATCGGCGCGTTGATATGCACCGAGCCGCTGTCGCTGCTCAGGTCGGTACCCTCGTAGGATCTCCCCTGCGCGGGGTTGCCGGTGGCGATCAGCGCCAGCGTGCCGGGCTGGCCATTGCCGTCCTGGCCGATGTTGGTCGCCACGATGGCGGTGTTGACGTTGATGCGCTGGCTGGCCGAGACCTCGACATTGCCATTGGCCAGGCCGTTGACGATGGCGCTGGCGGCGACGTTCCACAGGTCGGCGGTGCTGGGCCCGGTGGCGGAGCCGTTAAGCACGCCCGTCCCCGCGTCGGCCTGGGCATCGCCGACGATGTTGACGGTCGCCGGATCGAGCAACCAGGTGCCTTTGACGGCGCCGCTGGTATCGACCCTGGCGTCGCTGGTGACTCGCAGCTGCTGGCCGGAGGTTTCCACCACGCCGCCTTGCTGCTGCCCCCTGGCGCTGGCGTGGCCGGCGAAGTGGGTGTTGCCGTCGCTCCAGACGACGACCTGGCCGCCCTGGGTCTGGCTATCGGCACGCAGCTCGGCGCCTTTGGCAATGCTCGTATTGCGGGCTCGTTGTTCGCTGCCCTTGCCCTGGTAGCTACCGCCGACCAGCACCTTGCCGCCGGCCCCGCCGGCAGCCGAGGCATCGATCTTCGCTGTGCCGGCGACACTCACTTCATCGCCCAGCACTTTCACGGTGCCGCCATTGACGCCCCTGGCACTGAGCGAGCCGCTGACCTGGGTCCGCGCCGCGTTGCCCAGGACAATGGTGCCGCCGTCGTTGCTGACCGAGTTGGCGGCAACGCTGCCCGAGACGTTGATCACCGAATCGAGGTGCTTCGCCGCGCGGGCGGCGCTCATGGCGACGACACCGTTGCCCACGTCGATCTCGCCACTGTGAGCGACACCGCCGGCGACATCGGCATTGACGCTGGATGCGTCGCCCGGCTCGCCATTGATACCGATGCTCAACAGGCCGTCGCCCTGGAAGTCCAGCGTGGCCCTGGGGCCGGTGGCCAATTGCACGAGGCCTTTCTTCGCCTGGATGACGCCGGCGTTGTTCACCTGGGCGCCGAGCAGGGCGACCATGCCGTTGTCGTGGACGGTGATCCTGCCCTGGTTGGTGACGTTGCCGGTCAGCTGGACATCCAGCTTGCCAGTCTGGGCGAACAACCTGGCCTGCTCGTCGGTGAGGAACCCGGCGCTGGCCACCAGCGCGCTGGCGGAAATATGCGCGTTCGGCCCGATCATCAGCCCATTGGGGTTGACTAGGATCAGCTGGCCATTGGAGGTGACCGCACCATAGATCTTCGATGGATCGGTCCCGATCACCCGGTTGAGCGTCACGGACTTTCCGTTCGGCTGGTTGAAGGTGATCCTGTGATCCGGGCCAACGTTGAAGCTCTGCCAGTCAATGGCGGTGCGCGGGCCGGATGTCGTGACGTCGACGCCGTTGCCCTGGCTGGAGATGGTGGCCTGGCCACCGATGACCTTGCCGCCCTGGGGCAGGTTGTCCGCCATCCCGCAGAGCGACCACGAAGACCCGAGGGTGGCTAGTGCGACTGCCACGACGAGGCGTTTCAGGCGAAGTGATGGGTGCGCGCTGGTGTGCACTGCAGGGCTCTGCATGGCGACTCTCCTGGAGTTTTTCTCTAGGGGAGATCATTCGCCTTGGCCCGGTTGCGGGTAATAGTGCATCCGCGCGATGCGTTGTAGTGCGTCCCTGATACGGATTGAGCAGGGCGGATGGCGGCAGAGCGGACGAGAGTCCCGGCTGCTGCCGCCAAGGGTGTATCGGGCCGAGGGGAGGTCAGTCCGCGGCTCGGCCCGACGCAGGGATCAGCGGATGCCCTGGTTGCGCAGCGCCGTCGGGGTGTAGTCGACACTGCTGGCCCTGAAGCCGAATTCCACCTGGGATTTCTCCTGGTTGGTCAGGCCCGAGACCAGGTAGCGGCCATTGATCAGGTCGTAGATGGCTTCCACGCCCAGCCAGGGAATCTGCTTGTCATACAGCGGTGTCATGAAGCTCTCGCCCACGCGCCAGAGGGTGCCGCGGCCGTCGTAGTGGTCGGCGAGCACGGCCTGCCAGGTGTCCTCGTCGAGGAACAGCACGCGGCGCGCGTAGATGTGCCGCTCGCCAGCGCGCAGGGTGCCCTCGACTTCCCACACGCGGTGTTTCTCGTAGCGCACCAGGTCCTGGTTGAGGTGGCCGGGCTTGACCAGGTCGTCATAGCGGTGGGCGGTGGAGTCGAGGGCGAAGCTGTTGTAGGGCACGTAGATTTCCTTCTTGCCCACCAGCTTCCAGTCGTAGCGATCCGGCGCGCCGTTGAACATGTCCAGGTTGTCCGCCACGCGCAGGCCGTCCGAGGCCGGGTAGGGACCGTCGTAGGCAATCTGCGGGGCGCGCCTTACGCGACGCTGGCCGGCGCTGTAGACCCAGGCCATGCGCGGCTCGCGGACCTGGTCGAGGGTCTCGTGGACCAGCACCACGTCACCGGCCAGCCGTGCCGGCGCGGTGACCAGCTGCTTGTAGTAGAAGAGGACGTTGTTGTCCTTGTCCGGGCTGTAGTCGGTGAGCTGGTCGCGGTAGCTGAACTGCTGCTGGAAGTACGTGGGCGTGTAGGTGCCGTTGGCGGTGGGCGTCGCTTGCACGTGCAGGCGCTGGGCGCTGCCGCCGCGGTAGCGGGTGATGTGGTTCCACAGCGCCTCGACGCCACTCTGCGGAATGGGGAAGGGGATCGCCGTCTGGAAGTCCTTCAGGCCGTTGCCGCCCTCGACCAGGCTGGCATGCCGCGCATTCGCGGCCACGGCTTGCAGCACCGCCGCCGGGTAGGTAGCCGAACGATGTGCGGGATAGACGTTGAGGTGGTAGTCCGGGTAGCGCTGGAGCATCGCCTGCTGGCCGGGCGTGAGGTTCGCCGCGTACTGCGCCATGTTCTTCGCGGTGATGCTGAACAGCGGTTTGTCGGCGCCAAAGGGATCGCTCAGGCGCCCGTCCGCGCCACGGCTGCCGGCGTTGGTCGGCAGGCCGCCGTCCCAGGCGGGAATGCTGCCGTCGGCATTGCCGGCACGCTCCGCGCCCAGCGGTGTGAGGGTGCTGCCCAGCTTTGCCGCTTCCGCTTCGGGAACGGCAGCCTGGAGGTTGAAGGGCAGGGACAGGAGGAGCAGGGAAGCGCACGCAAGTTTCTTGTTCATCGGGTTCTCTCCGCTTAGAACGACACGCCAAGGCTCAAGGCAAGGAAGTCCCGGTCGGTATTCACGTTGTACTTACCGCCGAAGAAGTTGGTGTAGGAAAGGCTCATGTTGTAGGTGTTGAGGTAGGTGCCATCGACGCCGACGCTGATCGCCCGCGCGCCCTGGTTGAAGCCCGGTTCCGGGGCGTAGCCGTGGACGTCGTGGGACCACGCCAGGTTGGGCCGCACCGTGGCGCCGTCGATGAGGTCGGCGTACTCCCAGATCGCCCGCGTCTGGTAGCCCCAGGCGGTGCTGGTGACGAAGCCCGAGTCGTTGCAGTACTGCGGCGTGACGCTGTTGCCGGTGCACAGGCTGTTGTCCGGGTACAGCGCCCCCTGGCCGAACACCGGGCTGCGGCCATAGCGCAGCTCGTCGTCGCCGCCCAGGCCGCCGACATGGGTGACGCCGATCTCGCCGATCAGGGTCAGGCGATCGGCGCCCATTACCTGGTCGAAGAAGTGCGTCGCGGTGACCTGCGCCTGAGTCACTTCCTTGCGCCGGTAGCCCTTGAGGATCGCGTTGTTGGCCGGTGCCGGCGCATCGCCGTAGACCGGTGTGAGCGCCGGTATGCCCAGGGTCGAGGTGACCAGGTCCACCGGGTTGATCTGCACCGGCATGTTCGGCCGGTAGCTGATCTCGCCGGCCAGGGTGGTGCCGGTGGGCAGGCTGGTGCTGAAGCTCAGGCCGTAGAGCTGGATGTCTTCGGGGTAGTCGGCGAAGTACTGGGCGCTGCCCAGGCGATAGGCCTGGGTCAGCTGCTGGCCGGCGCCGCTGCCGATCACCGCGCCGCAGAGGGCATCCGGAATGCCGAGGTTGCCGCACAGCTGCGGGGCGAAGCCCAGGTCGGCCGCGTGCGGGCCGCTGCGAACGCTGAGGTAGGGCTGGCGGCTGTGGTAGTTGATGAAGTAGCCGGCGAACTCGCTGTCCAGCTCCGGGGCGAACCAGCGCAGGGCCGCGCCCCACTGGCCGTCGTCGCGTGCTTCGCGGTCCTTGCCGCGGGGAATGACGATGCCCTCGTCGGTCAGGTTGATCCCCGCTGGCGCCAGGGCCTGGACCGCCAGTGGATTCTGGTTGATCACCGGGCCGGCGGCCAGGCCGTTGCAGCCGTCGGCCATCACGTCGGTGGTGGAGAAGAAGGTGCCGCAGTTGTCGATCACGGTCTTCTGCCATTCCAGTTGGTAGAAGGCCTCGGCGGACAGGTGCTCGCTGAAGTTCTGCGAGACGTAGAACATGTTCACCGGGATCAGCCCTTCCTTGATCTCCGAGCCGGGGCGGCGGAACGCCGCGACATCGATCGGGTTGATCGCGTTGATGCCGCCCTGGATGAAGGTGCTCTCGCCCCAGCTCACCACCTGCTTGCCCAGGCGCACGGTGCCGGGCAGGTCGCCGATGCTGTAGTTGTGGTAGAGGAAGGCATCGAGGAATTCGGCGCCGGAGGCCTTGGCGCCTTCCTCGCGGCCGTGGTCGTCGATGTCCTTGAAGTGCAGGTGCTCGTCCTTGAGCTTGAAGTCGTACCAGTACTTGCCGCGGACGAAGGCACCGGAGTCGCCGTACTTGAGCTCCAGGTCATGGATGCCCTTGAACACCTTGGAGAAGGTGTCGCCCTCGCGGAAGTTGCGTTTGCCGTCGTCGGAGCTGTGGCTGTGCAGCAGGCCGGCGTCGGCATTGCGCATGGCCCAGCTGGCGCCGACCGAGAGGCTGGAGTCGAACTGCCCCTCGATCTCGCCGAGGGAGAAGGTGAAGGCCTGTGCGCCGTCGCCGTAAACGGCCAGGCCGATGGCGGCGGGAAGCGCGAGCAGGTGCAAGGCGGGTGATCTGCGGTTCATCTGAAACGACCTCTTGTTGTTGTTCTGTCGTCTGCCGGCCCTTTTTCGGGCGCAGCGGGGCCCCGCTGGCCCGCGGCGTGCGGGCCAGTTGATGAAGGTGGTGGGTGAGGCGCTAGAGGCTCAGGTCGAGGGCGTCCTCCCCGAGCGTTATCTCGCCCGAATACTCATCGGCCATGCCGCTGACGAACATCCGTCTGGCGAGGAAGTTGTCCGGGGCCGGGATCAGGTGGGTGAGCAGCAGATGGCGGACGCCGGCGCGCTGGGCCATGCGTGCCAGCTCCAGGGTGTCGGCGTGGTAATCGAGTACGCGCACGGCCTGCTGGCCACGGTCCTTCTGCCCGGTGCGTTCGAGCGCGGCGGCGCCCTCGTGCACCAGATGCGCATTGATCGCCTCGTGCACCACCAGGTCGGCATCGCGCATGGCTTCCAGGTAGCGCTCGCTGACGCGGGTATCGCCGCTGATGAACAGCTTCCTGCCCTGGTAGCGCAGCACATAGCCGTACGCGGGTTCCACCGGATGGTGATCGACGCGGTAGGCATCGATGGTCACGCCGCCCTGGTCATAGACGCGCACCGCTTCCTGTCCTTCGGCGATCTCCACCCGGCGCGGCTCGGCGAATGCCAGGCGCCGGTCCGTGGCGGGCAGGGCATGGGCGCTGCGGTAGCTGGCGTCCTGGGCGTAGGCCATGGCCAGTCCCTCGACGACCTGCTCCACGCCGGTCGGGCCGTAGACCACGAAGGGCGTCTGCCGGCCGTAGATCCAGCTGTGGTTGATCAGCGCGCCGAGGCCATTGAAATGGTCCGAGTGCCAGTGGGTGATGAACACCTGGTTCAGTGCCTGGATTGGCACGTGGCTGGTCTCCAGGTTGCGCATGGCGTTTTCGCCGGCATCGAAGAGGAACAGCCGGCCGCCAGCGGCCACCAGGGTGCAGGCCTGGCCGCGGGTGGCATTCACCTGCGGCGTGCCGGTGCCGCAGAGGATGACGCGAATGGCATTGCCGCCCTGGATCAGGGACTGGTCGGTGTGGTCCTTGACCATGGCATCCAGCGCCGCGTGCTGGATGCGTTCGCAACCGGGCAGGGCGAGGACGAGCAGCAGGGCAAGGGCTCGGGGCAGTCGGGGTCGCATGGCACTTCCTTCGTCTTGTTCTTGTTGTGTGTGCGAGCGCTGTGGTCGGGCTCAGCCGTGCCAGTCCACCGCGAAGCTGTAGCGGCCCAGCGCACGGGCCAGTTCATCGCGCCCGGAGCCGGCGCGAACCTGTGCCACCAGTCCGCGACGGGCGTCCTGCACCACCTCCACGGCGATGCCGGCCAGGCCCTGGTTGTCCGCTTCCTGGCGGATCACCCGGGCGATTTCGCGTTGCTGCAGCGCGGGCTTGAAGATCTTGCCCACCGGCGTGACCGGCAGGGCGTCGAGAATCTCGATGCGCTTGGGCACCGCGGCGCGTTCGCTGATCCGCTGGTTGGCGAAATCCAGCAACGCAGCGCTGTCGGCACGTTGGCCGGTGGCGAGCTGCACATAGGCCACGGGAATCTCGCCGGCGTGCGGGTCGGGGCTGCCCACTGCCGCCACCAGTGCCACCGCCGGGTGCGCCTGCAGCGCTTCCTCGATCTGCTTCGGGTCGATGTTGTGGCCGCCACGGATGATCAGTTCCTTCTTGCGCCCGGTGAGCCAGAAGTAGCCCTGGGCGTCCTGCCGCCCGAGGTCGCCGGTGTTCAGCCAGCGCCGCCCGCCGATGTCGATCCACAAGCCCTTGTTGTGGCTGTCGTCGAGGTAGCCGAGGAACACGTTGGGTCCGTGGATGGCGATCACCCCGACCTCGTCGGTCTCGGCGTCGCGCAGGTAGGCGCCCTGATCGTCGAGGATCACCGCGCGCATGTCCTGGTAAGCCAGGCGCAGGCCGATGGAGCCGATCGGTCGTTCGCCGTCTGGCGGGTTGCTCGATGAAACGCACGCGCCTTCGGTGAGGCCATAGCCTTCGAGGATGCGCACGCCAACCACCCGCTCGAACTCGCGGAACAGTTCCACCGGCATCGGCGCGGCGCCACACAGTGCGTATTGCAGGCTGGACAGGTCGTGGCCGGCGACGGGTTGCTGCAGCAGGGCCGAATAGACGGTCGGTACGCCGGAGAAGAAGTTGATGCCGAAGTGCTCGACCATTGCCCAGAAGGCCGGGATCACGCCCTCGCCGCGATAGCCCTGGGGCGTGCCAATGATCACCCGGTCGCCATGGGTCCAGGGCATCAGCCCGGTCACCAGCTGGCCGTTGACGTGGAACAGCGGCAACCCGCAGAAGATCACCTGGCCGGGTTGGCGCGGCTGCATGTTGGCGGCCATCGCCCAGGCGTTGAAGACTTCCGAACCGTGGCTGCGCCGGGCGATCTTCGGCAGGCCGGTGGTACCGCCGGTGCAGAAGTAGGAGGAAGGTTCTTCCGCGCGGATGACACGGCCGCTGCTGAGTTGCTTGCCGCTCTCGCGGCGCATCAGGCGGCGCAGGTCATGGATGCGCAGGCGCGGGTGGCGCTGGCGTTCGCGCCGCGCCATCCAGCGCAGCGCGAGGGATGCCACGGTGCCGACGTAGGGCGCCATGCTCACCCAGAGCACCTCTTGCACACCGGGCAGGCTGTCGAGCTGGCTGGCCAGCTTGGGCCACAGGTCGCTGCCGGGTGTCGGCGCCAGGGTCACCACCAGCCGCGCATTGGCGGCGCGCAGCAGGTCGCCGATCTGTGCGGCCTCCAGCAGCGGGTTGATCGCCAGGACGATGCCCGCGGCCTCGCCGCCCCAGATGACGAAGTGGGTTTCCGGCAGGTTCGGCAGGAGGAAGGCGACCACGTCCTTCGGCCCGATGCCGAGCCGGTGGAGGGCGTTGGCGGCGCGGGTGATGTCGGCGAACAGCTCGGCGTAGGTCCAGTCGTGGGTACGACGGAAGTCCTTTGCTTCGAGGAAGAAGCTCAGCGCCGTCGACGTGGCGTGTTCGCCGGCGCAACGGCGCAGCGCTTCGTAGGTGCTGGCGGGCAACTCACGGCGGGCCAGCGCAACGCTTTCCAGCGCCTGGATATCGGCGAGGGTCTGCACGGCCATCAGGCTTGCTCCACCACGCGGTTGCGCTGCACGCCCAGGTCGACCACGCCATCGGCGCTGCGGATGCTCGCCTCGACCAGGTCGCCGGCCTTGAGGTACTGGCTGCGCCCCGCCTGCGTCTTGAGGAAGGCCTTCCACTTGATGTGCTCGGGCAGCAATGCGGCGATGCGCTGCTTGGCCGGCGAGGGCACCGACAGCGCACAGCCTGCCGGCGTGCCGGTGGCGATCAGGTCGCCGGCAGCGAAGTCCTGCACCCCGGACAGCTCGCTCAGGGTCTCCGCCGGGCCATGCACCAGGTTGGCGGTACTGTCGCTCTGGCGCACCTCGCCGTTGACCGTGAGGCGCAGCCGCAGGTCCTTCAGGTAGCCCATGTCGTTCTTCTGCAGCAGGCACAGGTACGGGCCGACCGGGCCGAAGGTGCGGAAGCTCTTGCCCTTGTAGAACTGCATCTGCGGGATCTGGATGTCGCGCGCCGAGTAGTCGTTGACGATCACCACGCCGGCGATGAACTCGTGCAGGTTGGCGTCGTTGACCGCGACCTTGCCGGTGATCTCCCGGCGCAGCACCAGGCCCAGCTCGATCTCGTAGTCGAGGAAGCGCACCTGGCGCGGTTTGATCAGGTCGCTGTCGGCGGCGACGATGCAGCTCTGCGCCTTGGTGAAGATCATGTTGAAGTGCTTGGCGTCCGGGTCCATGCCCGACTCGATCATGTGCTGCCGGTAGTTGGCGCCCTGGCAGACGAACTGCTGGTCGCGGGTGATCGGCGAGAGCAGCTTGACCGCTTCCAGCGCCAGTTCGTCGCCACGCAGCTCGGTGAGCTCTTCGACGTCAACCTGGCGGATCAACTCGCCGGTACTGGCGTAGCGGCCGGGCAGGGGGCTGATGCGGCCCTGGCGCAGGACGCCCCAGCGGGTTTCGTTCTGGTGTTCGAAGCGGACAACGTGCACGGGCATGGCAACGACTCCTGGTACGGCGGTGGGCCGCGTCGGGGCGGCGATTGTTGTTGTGCTTGTGGTTGTGCGGCGGGCCTAGCCGAACATCCGCGCCAGCGTGATCAGCTTGCGCACTGTCAGGTCCGGGCTGTGCCGCAGGTTGTGCAGCAGGATGCGCAGCTTCTGCAGGTTCATAGCCGGCTTGGTGAAGCTCTTGGGCATGCGCTGGCCCCATTGCGACATGGCCTCGGGGCTGACGGCGTGCAGCCCGGTGGGGCGCTCGGCGGTGAACAGGTCGCCATCGCAGTAGTGCTCGTGCTTGTCGCCCCAGGGGTCCTGCCAGTAGTCGAAGATCTGGCTGCCGAGGATGTGCCGACCGATGCCCCAGGCGTGCTTCCAGCCACTCTCGCGCAGCACCCGCTGGCCCATGCCGACGGCGTCGGCATCCACCACTTCGTAGGCGCTGTGGCTATAGGCGGCCATGAAGCCCTGGGCCAGTGCCAGGGTGTGGTGGTCGGCTGGCGTGTCGCCCAGGTCCAGGCGCAGGAAGGCCACCGCCGGAGAGCCATCGGGCAGTACCTGCACGTCGCTGGGAATGAAACCGAAATGCTTGGTGTACCAGCCGGCGGTGGCCTGGTAGTCGGCCACTTCGAGTACCACGTGGCCGAGCTTGATGATGTCTGGCGGAGCCACGGGCGGGCGCTGGGTGGCGTTGATCCGCGGCGCCTCGTCGACCTGGTTGAGCGGCAGCGCCAGGCGGTGAGCCAGCGCGCTGGCCGGCTGCTGGCCGTGGATCGCCTCGACGACGAAACCGGAGGGGTCACGCAGGCTCACGCTTTCGCCGCCGCCGGGTGCAGTCGACTGCTGGATTGGCGATGCGCCCGGCAGGCGCGCCAGTCGCTGCAGGTCCTCGCGCGACTCGACGGCCAGGCCGAAGCCGACGAAGCGTGCCTGCGCCGCCCGTTCAACCCGATAGCAGTACGGCGCCGGGCCGGTGCCGCGCAGGTACAGGCAGTCCGCGTCGCGGCGTGCCAGGGTCAGGCCGAAGTCACCGAGAAAGCGCTCGGCCTGCTCCAGGTCCGGGCGTTCGAAGATCAGGTGGGCCAGCGCGCGAGCCTTGACCGTCGGCTGCGGATGGCGTGCCGGCTGCGGCGTCGCCAGCGCGGTGGACTGGCTTGCGGAAGGGTGCTGACGGCTCATGTTTGTTGTTCTCCGTGGCTTTCGTCAGGCAAGGCTTCGCCATCGCCCCTGAAAAGGGGCGTTGGCAGGTTCGGGTGGATCAGTCCGCGGGTGGCAGCACCGGTAGCTCACCGGTGGACAGGCTGCGCGCTTCCTCCGGCGCCACGCCGAGCGCGCGCAGGGTCAGCTCGGCGGCGTCGCTGCCGGCCTGGCGCCAGGTGCGATGTCCCTCCAGGACCAGGAACATCGAACTGAGCACGGCGCCGGCGATCATCGAGATCGCCGACGGCAGCTGCTCCTGGCGGAAGCTGTAGCGGCCGTTGGCGAGCCCGCTGAGCAGGTCGGCGGTCGGCGGGCCGAACCACATGCCGCGCAGCGATTCATCGCTCATCGAGAAGCGGCTGATGAAGGCGCCCCAATGGGGCTCTTCATGGGCCCGGCGAATGAAGAAGCGAATGCCGTTGGCCAGGCGCAGGGCCGGGTCCGAGGTCTCGCCGAAGCTCTTCACCACACGCTGGTGCATCTCCGCGGCCAGGTGGCTGGCCACGTGCTGGAAGAGGTCATCGATGGACTGCAGGTTGTTGTAGATCGTGCCCCGGGCCACACCGGCCTCCTGGGCCAGGTCGCTGATGTTCACCTGGCTCGCGCCCTTCTCGGCGAACAGGCGCAGGGCGGCCTGGTGGATACGGCGTTGTACGGGGTTGAGGGTTTCCATGAAAAGACGGCTCCAACGTCAAGCTTGGGCTGATTGAACACGTGCGTTCAAAATAAGTCAACAGGGTCTATCGGGTGTCATTTTTCCTGCCTTCCCCGTGGATTCTCCCGTCTTTCGCGCCTATCCGGCGCTGTAGCGATCCCTTGGAAAGGCTCTGGCCGGAGGGTTTCAGTGAGGAATGCTGTTCTCCAGTTGACTGAATTGAACACTGGTGTTCAAAATGATTCGGCGATGTATTCCTCTGGAGCGAGCAATGCAAGAGTCCATAACAACAACGACAACCTGTGACGTGATCATCGTCGGCCTCGGCCCCACCGGGGCGGTGCTGGCCAACCTGCTGGGCCGCTACGGCTGGTCCGTGGTCGGCCTGGAGCGCGACGAGGACCTTTACTATGCCCCGCGTGCCGTGCACTTCGATGACGAGATCATGCGCATCTTCCAGTTCGCCGGCCTGGCCGGCGACATCGGCCGCACCAGCGAGTCGTTCACCGACATGGAGATCATCCTGCGCCCTGGGCGCAAGCCGGTCACCCGTTCGCGCATCGGCAGCCAGGACCGCCGCTACGGCCATCCCGGCGCCTGGTGGTTCCACCAGCCGACCCTGGAGCGGCATTTCCACGACGGCCTCAAGCGCTACCCCAACGTCACCCCGGTGTACGGCTGTCGCGTTACCGGCGTCGAGCAGGACGCCGAAGGCGTGCGCGCCACCGCCGTGCAGCGTGACGGCAGCGAGCGGGTATTCCAGGGGCGCTACCTGATCGGTTGCGACGGCGGCAAGAGCTTCGTCCGCCGTGAGGCCGGGCTGCGCCTGGAGTCGGCCAACTTCGACGAAGCCTGGGTGGTGGTGGATACCAAGACCCGTTCCGGGGAGAAGGATGCGCTGCTGCCGGCCAACCACTCGCAGGTGTGCAACCCGGCGCAGCCGGTGACCTACGTGCCCATGGCCGGCCCGTACTACGAATGGCAGTTCATGGTCACCGGCGGCAAGTCCGAGCGCGAGGCCACCGATCCCTACCTGGTGCGCCAGCAACTGCGCGACTTCGTCGACCTCGACAAGATCGAGATCACCCGCATCGCCTACTACAAGTTCCACGGCCTCTGGGCCAACGACTGGCGCAATGGCCGGATCATCCTGGCCGGCGACTCGGCGCACCAGATGCCGCCATTCCTCGGCCAGGGCATGTGCTCTGGCGTGCGCGACGCCAGCAGCCTGTGCTGGCGCCTGGACATGGTGCTGCGCGGCGCCGCGCGGGAGAAACTGTTCGACGACTACGAGGCCGAACGCTCGGCCCATGTGCGCGAGATCATCAATGGCGCGATGTTCCTCGGCAACGTCATCCAGACCCGCCACCGCGGCGTGGCCTTCCTGCGTGACTGGCTGCTGTTCCGCATCGCCGGCCTGGTGCCTTTCGCCAACAAGGCGTTCGCCGACAAGGCCAATCGCAAGAAGCCCCTGGCCGCCGGTTTCTGCGGCTGGGGGCACCGGCTGTCCGGCCACCTGGCCCTGCAGCCGAAAGTGTTGCGGGACGGGGAGGGCGAGCGGCTGCTGCTCGACGAGGCGCTTGGCCACGGCTTTGCCGTGCTTGCCCGACGCGGTTGCCTCGACACCCAGCGAGCCCAACTGGAGCGCCTGGTGCAGCAGGTGGACCTGCGCGTGCTGGAGTTCGCCGAGGACCCGTCCGGCCCGGTGCTGGGCGACCCCACCGGCGCGCTGCAGGACTGGTTCGACGAAGCGGACATGGACTTCGTGCTGATCCGCCCCGACCGCTATGTCTTCGACGCCGGCCGCGCCGATCAGCTGGGGCGCGTCGCCGAGCGCTTCCTCGCCGGCCTGTCGCTGGTCCGCCACAGCAATCAACCCCAAGGAGTGGCGGCATGATCGACACCCCCGTTCTCATCAGCGGCGCCGGCCCGGTCGGCCTGACCCTGGCGCTGAACCTCAGCCGCCTGGGGATTCGCTCAGTGCTGCTCAACGATCGCCGGCAGACCACCACGCATCCCAAGCTGGACGTGGTGAACTGCCGCTCCATGGAAATCTTCCGCCAGCTGGGCATGGCCGAACGCATCCGTGCGGCCGGCAACCCGACCGACGCCAACCAGTATTCGGCGATGGCGGCATCGGCCAGCGGGCCGTTCTACAGCGTGATGTCCGACCGTCACCTGATCTACCAGCCGGTCAGCCAGGCCGAGCAGGCCATCCGTGCCTGCCGCGACGGCAGCCTGCCGCTGGAGTCGATGCAGCGCATCGCGCAGATGCACCTGGAGCCGGTGCTGATGGCAGAAGTGGAAGCCGACCCGAACATCGAGCTGCGCATGGGCTGGCGCCTGTATGGCTTCGAGCAGGGCTCCACCGGCGTGGTGGCGATGGCCCATGAAGTGGATAGCGGCGAGGCGCAGCAGTTCTTCGCCCAGTACCTGATCGGCTGCGACGGGCCCAACAGCCGCGTGCGCAACTTCCTCAACATCGATTACGACGGCACTCGCGACCTGGTCGGCGAGCTGTTCATCATCCACCTGCGCTCCGACGAGATTGCCGGGCTGTTCCCCAACAACCAGCCCTACTGGCATACCTGGCTGACCCGGCCGGGCTTCGCCGGCCTGCTGGTGTCGCCGGACGCCAGCCGCAATGACTACGTGCTGCACCGGCCCTTTGCACCGCGCCCCGGTGAGTCGCTGGAGAGCGTGGTGGACGCCGCCCTCGGCACCCGGCTGCGCTACGAGATCGTCCAGTCCGGCCCGTGGCGCCCGCAGTTCCTGGTGGCCCGCTCGTTCGGCCGGCAGCGCGTGTTCATTGCCGGCGATGCCACCCACCAGTTCATGCCCACCGGTGGCCTGGGCATGAACACCGGGGTGGCCGAGGCGCACAACCTGGCCTGGAAGCTGGCCGCCTGCCTGGCCGGCTGGGGCGGCCCGCGCCTGCTGGAAAGCTACGAGGCGGAGCGCCTGCCGGTGGCCCGGCGCAATCGCGAGCACGTGAAGAAGTGCGCGGCGGCGACCTTCGAGGCGCAGATGCGGCGCGACGATGCGCTGCTCGCCCAGGGGGCGGCAGGCGATGCCGCGCGGCAGGAAGCTGGGCGCGAGTTCGAGCGCAAGGTCTCGCGGCTCTACGAATCGCTGGGCGTGGAAATCGGCTACCGCTACCACGGCTCGCCGGTGATCGAGCCGGACACCGCCAGCGAGCCGGCCTATGAGGAAGTTCGCTACACGCCCACCACCTGGTCCGGCGCGCGGCTGCCCAGCGCGTTCCGCGAAGATGGCACGGCGCTCTTCGATCAGCTTGCGCTGGGTGGCTACACCCTGCTGGCGTTCGACGCCGAGGCCGAAGCCTGCGCGCCGCTGCAGGAGGCGGCGCAGGAATGTGGCGTACCGCTGAACGTGCTGCCGATCCACGAGAAATACCTGGCGACCCTGTACGAGCGGCGCTTCGTGCTGGTGCGGCCTGACCAGCATGTGTGCTGGCGCGGCGACAGCCTGCCGGTCGATTGCTACTCGCTGTTCAACCGTCTGCGCGGAGCCCGCTGACCATGAGCCTGTTCATCGATTCACTGAAACTGCGCCTGCTGCTGTTGGCGTCCATCCCGTTGCTGCGCCGCGCCGAACGCCGCTCGGCGCGCCTGCGCGAGCTGCTGCACGAGGACTCCTTCGTGCTGCAGATCCGCACGGCCGATGGCGTCGGCGGCTACTACCGGCTGCGCGGCGGGGTGCTCAGCCTGCATCGCGGCGAACACCGTCGGCCGGACTTCACCCAGCACTGGCAGCGCAGCTCGGATGCCCTGCGGGTGATGCTCAGCCGCGACGAGACCGACATGCTGCGCGCCGTCGAAGGCGGGCAGTGCCAGCTGCAGGGGCGCTTCGCAGTAGCCCTGTGGTTCAACGAGGCGATGAAGATTGCCCGTGCTGCCTGAACCCTCCCGGATCACACAAGGACAACAACAATGACGATCCAACAAGGTCGAATCGACGTGCACCACCACATCATCCCGCCGGCCTTCGTCGAGGTCATGGCGAACAAGGGCCTGGACATGGTGGCCGGTGCGCCGCTGCCGAAATGGTCGCCGCAGAAGTCCATCGAGGTGATGGACCTCAACGGCATCCAGACCGCCATCACCTCACTGTCGGCGCCGGGCGTGCATTTCGGCGGGGGAGTGGAGCAGGCCCGCGAGCTGGCGATGCGCTGCAACGACTTCGCCGCGCAGATGCGCAGCGATCATCCGGGGCGCTTCGGCAACTTCGCCGTGCTGCCCACGCCTTTCACCGAGGCGGCGTGCCGCGAAGCCATCCGCGCACTGGATGAACTGAAGGCCGAGGGCGTGGTGCTGCTGGGCAGCACCGATGGCGTGTTCCTCGGCGACGCACGTTTCGACGAGCTGATGGCGGAACTGGATCGCCGCGCAGCCATCGTCTTCGTGCACCCGAACATGCACGAAAGCAGCGAGAAGCTGGGCATCGCCGCGCCGGGTTTCCTGGTCGAGTTCCTCTGCGACACCACCCGCGCGGCGGTGAACCTGATCCTCACCGGCACGCTGGAGAAGTACCCGCGTATCCGCTGGATCCTCGCCCATGGCGGTGGCTTCCTGCCCTACGTGGCCTGGCGCGTATCCCTGGCCAACGCCCTGCCGCAATTCCAGGACAAGGCGCCACAGGGCGTGATGACCTACCTCAAGCGCTTCTACTACGACACCGCGCTGTCGCCGTCGCGCTACTCCATGGCGGCGCTGAAGGAACTGGTGGCGCCCTCGCAGATTCTTTTCGGCAGCGATTTCCCCTTCGCCCCGGCACCGGTCACCACCTTGACGTGCCAGACCCTGGAGGAGAACCCGTTGTGGTCGGACGAGCAGCGCTATGGCATCAATCGTGGCCATGCACTGAGCCTGTTCCCGCAGTACCGCGAAGCGCAGGAACAGGTGGCCGCGGCGCCGATCTTCAGTGGCGAATCCTTCGGCAGCCGAGTGAAGCGCAGCTTGACCCGGCCGCTGGGCGCCTACGTCGAACGTGTGCGCAGCCGCTGATCCGGGGGGGAACGCATGAATCGCCGAGAATTCGTGATGGGCGCCGGCGTACTCGCCAGCGCCTCGTTGCTGGCCGCTGAACTGCCAGCCCTGTCGCCGACAGGTGCTCCCTCCGATGCCGTTGCGCCCGCGCAGCGCCCGTCGCCACCGGCGCCCGGCCGCATCGACGTGCACCACCACATCCTGCCGCCGTTCTACGCCGAAGCGTTGCGTCGCCAGGGGCTGGACAAGGTGGCGGGGGTGGCCTTGCCGGAGTGGTCGGCGCAGCGTTCGCTGGAGCTGCTCGACGGGCAGGGGCTGCAGACCGCAATCACCTCGATCTCGTCGCCCGGTGTCTGGTTCGGCAACGACCGTGCCGCCGCCGAACTGGCGCGCCGCTGCAACGAGTTTGCGGCGGAGCTGGGCCAGCAGCATGCCGGGCGTTTCGGCAGCTTCGCCTGCGTGCCGCTGCCGGCCACCGAAGTGGCGTGCAGCGAGGCGCTCCACGCGCTGGATGTGCTCAAGGCCGATGGCCTGGTGCTGCTGGCCAGCAATGACGGCGTGTTCCTCGGCGATGCGCGTTTCGACGAGTTGATGGCCGAGCTGGATCAACGCGGGGCGACGGTTTTCCTCCACCCGAACCTGCACCCAAGCAGCCAGACGCTGGGGTTGGCGGCACCGGGCTTCCTGCTGGAGTTCGTCTGCGACACCACGCGGGCGGCAGTGAACCTGATCCTCAGCGGCACGCTGGAGCGCTATCCCCGCATCCGCTGGATACTCGCCCACGCCGGCGGCTTCCTGCCGTATGCGGCCTGGCGGGTGTCGTTGGCCAACGCCTTGCCACAGTTCGCAGAGCAGGCGCCGCTGGGTGTGATGACCTACCTTCGGCGCTTCTATTTCGACACTGCGCTGGCACCGGCCGCACCGTCCATGGTGGTGCTGCGCGAGCTGGTCGAGCCCGGCCAGGTGCTGTTCGGCAGCGACTTCCCGTTCGCGCCGCAGGCGCTGGTGGCCGAGCAGGTCAGCACGCTTGCCGCCAGCCGCGTCTGGAGCACGGCGGATCTCGCTGGCATTGGTCGTGGGCACGCGTTGAGCCTGTTCCCGCGCTTCGCCGCGCCGGGCGAAGCGGTGGCCATTGCATTGCCGCATGAATCCGAGTCGACCTTGCACTGGTTGGGACGCAGCGCCGGCAAGCCGTTCGCCGCCCTGGCCCAACACTTGAAGGACTGAAGCCATGAGTCAATTGTTCGAGCCGCTACGTCTGCCCAATGGCCAGGTGATCCGCAACCGCATCGCCAAGGCGGCGATGGAGGAAAACCTCGCCGATGCCGACCACGCGCCCGGCGACACTTTGTTGCGTCTGTATCGAAGCTGGGCCGAGGGCGGTGCCGGGTTGATCATCACCGGCAACGTGATGGTCGATCGCCGCGCGCTCACCGGCCCGGCCGGCGTGGTGCTGGAAGACGAGCGCCTGCTGCCGCGCTTCCGGCGTTGGGCCGAGGCCTGTCGCAGCCATGGGGCGCACGCCTGGATGCAGATCAACCATCCGGGCCGCCAGTTGATGGCCGATCTGGGCCAGCCGGCCCTCGGGCCTTCCGCCATCGCGGTGGATATTCCCGGCCTGAAGAATGTCTTCGCCCAGCCGCGCGCGCTCACCGGCGCGGAGATCGACGGGCTGATCCAGCGCTACCTGAATGCCGCGCTGCTGGCCGAACGCGCCGGTTTCAGCGGGGTACAGGTACACGCTGCACACGGCTATCTGTTCAGCCAGTTCCTCTCGCCGCTGAGCAACCGGCGCGAGGATGACTGGGGCGGCAGCCTGGAAAATCGTGCGCGCATCCTGTTGCGTACGGTGGAAGCGATCCGCGCGCGGGTAGCGCCTGATTTCTGCGTGGCGGTGAAGCTCAACTCCGCCGATTTCCAGCGCGGCGGTTTCGCGGCGGAGGATGCCGAGGCCGTGGTGCGCCTGCTCAACGAGCGGGGCGTGGACCTGGTCGAACTGTCCGGCGGCAGCTACGAAAGCCCGGCGATGCAGGGGCAGACCCGCGACGGCAGCACCCTGGCGCGGGAAGCGTACTTCCTGGAGTTCGCCGAGCGTATCGCCGCCACGGCACGCATGCCGTTGATGGTCACGGGAGGCATCCGCCGGCGGGAGGTCGCCGAGCGCGCCTTGCAGGGGGCGGTCGCCATGGTGGGGATGGCCACGGCCCTGGCCGTCGATCCAGCCCTGCCCAGGCGCTGGCAGGCCGGCGAGGGCGCGCGGGTCGAGCCGATAGTCGTGGCGTGGAAGAACAAGGCCTTCGCCGCGGTGGCAACCCAGTCGGTGGTGAAGAAACAGCTGGTGCTGCTCAGCCAGGGGCGCCCGACCAATCCGCGTACTTCGCCGCTGCTGGCGTTGATCGGCAACCAGTTGAAGCTGCGCAAGCAGTCGCGCCGCTACCGGCGCTGGGTAGCCCAGGGCTGACGCGGGTCAGCCGCCCTGCGGCAAGGGCAGGGCGGCAATCTTCGAAGCCCTGGCGGGGGTGGCGCCCAGGGCGCGCAGGAGCATTTCGCTGAGCAGCACGTCCTGGCCTTCGGGTGCCCGACCCTCAAGGGTGGCGCGGATGGCCCCGGTGGCGCCGGCAATTACCAGGTCCAGCGCCACATCTTCATCGGCATAGCTGAAGACGCCTTCGGCCAGGCCGCCGCGCAGGTCCTCGCGAACATGGTTGGCCAGCGTCGAGTGCATGGCCTGGTCGTAGTGGATCACTCGCAACAGCGCGCTGGCCCATTGCGGGTCGGACTGTGCGTGCAGGACGAACATGCGCACGCCGATTGCCAGCCGCCGGGAGCCGCTGGAAATGCCGGCGCTGAGCTGGCTGATGGTCTCGGAGAAGTCGCCGGCCAGCGAGATGCCCACCGCCTCGGCCAGTTCCTCGCGTGTCTTGAAGTAGTTGTAGATGGTGCCGGTGGACACCTGGGCCTCGGCGGCCAGGTCCTGGAACACCGTTGCGGCGATATCCTGCCGGGCGAATACCCGCAGGGCCGCATCGAGCAGGCCCTGGCGGGTTCGCGCGCGTTTCTTGTGGCCGCGGGTGAGCGGCTCGCTGTGGTCTTCGCAGGGGGGGCGGTCGGTCATGGCGGGTCGTCGGCTGCGGGGCTGCGGCGATGATACGGGAAGCCCATGGCCGACCGGTACCCGCTCATGCCCGCAGCAGCGCCTGGCAGTGCTGCAGCAGGTCGCCAGCCTGCTCGGGGCGGCACTGGTGCATGATGATGCGGTCCGGCCGTACCACCGCCAGGGCCGGGGCCGGCCAGGGTGTCAGCAGGGCGCCGTCGAGGGTCTCGGCGAAATCCGCACGGCTGTCGTCGCGGGCATGGCCGATCTGCAGGAAGCTGCCACCCAGTTCCAGCCATTGCCTCTGCTGCGTGGCGTCGAGCCAGCGGCGCGGGTCGGTGCCCAGGCCGACCAGTTGCAGGTGATCGCCCAGCAGTTGGTCGCTCAGGCAGATGCGCCCCGCATGGCGGACCCAGGCCTGCGGAAACAGCCCGCCGCTGACCAGCCGCGCGCGCCGCGGGCTGCGTATGAACAGGCCGCGGCGGAAGCGGTGCCTGGGCTTGATGTCGAGGTCCTCGAGGTGCCGCCGTGCCGCCGGGATGATCCGCAGGGTTTTCATGAACCCGTGGATCAGGATGGCCGCCAGGGCATTGCCGGGCATGACCAGGCGGCCCATGAGCTTGGCCAGGTCGATCATCTCGCGGGCATGGGGCTGGCGTTCCTGGTCGTAGCTGTCGAGTATTCGCGGCGTGGCACGCCCCTGGAGGACCCAGGAGAGTTTCCAGGCGAGGTTGGCCACGTCGCGCAGGCCGGCCACCAGGCCCTGGCCGACGAAGGGCGGGGTAATGTGCGCGGCATCGCCGACGAGGAACACCCGGCCCTGCTGGAAGCGCTCGCAGCAGCGAGCGTGAAAGCGATAGACCGCCTGGCGCTCGATCTTCAACTGCTGGGGCTCGATCCAGGGCGCCAGCAGGGAGCGGATGCGTTCCTGGTCTTCCATCTCGTCACGGGTTTCGCCGGGGCGCAGCATGAACTCCCAGCGCTCGCGGCCGCCGGGGGCGGGCATGTGCGGTGTAGGCCGGCGGTGGTCGCAGAGGAACTCGACGTGGTCGATGGCCTTTCCCTGGCGCGCGCCGGCATCGACGATCAGCCAATCCTCCGAGTAGCTCTGGCCGTTGAACTCCTGCCCGATCAGCCCTCGCACCCGCGAGCTCGCGCCGTCTGCGCCGACGAGGTAGCGGCAGCGAACCGGGTGCGACTGGCCGCGCTCATCGAGCAGGGTGGCGGTAATTCCGCTGTCGTCCTGGGTGAAGTCCTGCAGCTCCAGGCCGCCCCGGCAACGCAGGTTCCCATAGCGCTGCGCCTGCCGCCGCATCGCCTGCTCCAGGTCGGGTTGGTAGAAGGTCACCAGCTTGTGGTGGCCGTCGATGCGGCCGCTGGTATTGGCCTGGCCGAACTGGCCGACGATGGGGCAGTGCATCTTTACCTGGGGAATCACCACCGTCTCGAAGGCATCCTCCTCCAGCCCGGCGAGCTGGAGGATGCGCAGCGCTTCGTTGTCCAGGGCAATGGCCCGCGGCATGGGCAGGATGTCGTGGGTCTTGTCGATCACCAGGCTGTCCACGCCGTAGCGGCCCAGCAGGGCCGCCAGCGTGGCGCCGACCGGGCCATTGCCGACCACCAGCACGTCGACCGATTCGGGGAGGAACTCATTGTTGTTATGCATTGGGAGATCCGGGTCCGTGGGGAGTAGCCCGGATCCTGCTGATCCGGGTGGAGCGGAATCTATCAAAAATGACGAATACGTCAATATTGGTTTTTTCATCATAAATTCCGTCGAAGCAATCGAGTGCCGGGCGAGCGGGAGAAGGTGCCGGGAGGAGGCCGTGCTTTCGGCTTCGGTTTCCGAACCGTCAGCGTCGACCGACTGGTAGCCGTTGTTCGTCACTCAGGGCGAATCAGCGCACCGGGATCGCCCGTCAGCGCAGTCCGCCGTGCGGCGATGCAGCCCTGCCGATGGGCAACTACAGTTGCCCATCGAGGGCGATACCGACGAAGGGGCTTCGGACCTTTGCTCAGAATGAAAAGTCATCCGTCGTGCATTCTTGCGAGGGCCTTCTCCACTCGTGTTTCCGGTTTGAACCTCGCCTGCGAAAGCAGCAACGGAGCGGGAAGTTTCGAGCAGCCAGAACGACTGGCGTTGGAGAAAAGGCATGCCCAAGAAAATCATCATTTCCTTCGACGGAACCTGGAACACGCCGGACGCGAAGTCCGAGATCAAGGGCAGTAAAAGCACCAATGTGTGGAAGCTGCATGCTTCCATCCTGCCCACCGACAAGGACGGCACGACGCAGGACAAGTGGTACGACAAGGGTGTCGGCACCGCGTGGTACGACCGTCTCGCGGGCGGGGCCTTCGGCGTGGGGCTTTCCGAGAAGATCCTCGATGGCTACCGGCAACTGGTCACGACCTATGAGGCCGGTGACCAGATCTACCTGTTCGGCTTCAGCCGTGGGGCCTATACGGCGCGCAGCCTGGTGGGGCTGATCCGCAATGCCGGCCTGCTCAAGCCCGAGCACATCGACCTGACCAACGAAGCCTACGGCCTGTACCGGACCCGCGACGAGGGCGCGGATTCCGACAGTGCCAAGCTGTTCCGGGACAATTTCTCGCGGGTGATCTCCATCCACATGCTCGGCATCTGGGATACCGTGGGTGCCCTGGGCGTGCCGCTGGAATCCTTCGACTGGTTCAACAAGGCCTATTACGAGTTCCATGACACCGAGCTCAGCTCGATCGTCCACAACGCCTTCCAGGCGCTGGCCATCGACGAGTGGCGCAAGAATTACCAGTGCACGCTGTGGGACCCGAAGAGCAAGCCCAACCAGCGTGTGGAGCAGGTCTGGTTCTCCGGTGCGCACGCCAACGTCGGCGGTGGCTACCCAGACAACAGCCTGTCGGACATCGCCCTGGTGTGGATGGTCAACAAGGCGATCGAGTGCGGCCTGGCGGTGGATACCGGCAAGACCCCGAGCCTGCCCACCACCACCCAGCCCATCACCAACTCCTACAAGGAGTTCCTGGGCGGCGCCTACAGCCAGCTCACCCCGCCGTATTACCGGGATATCGGCAACACGCCCTTTGGCCAGGAGGCGATCGATCCCAGCGTGGAGGACCGCCTCAAGCACGATGCCCAGTACAAGCCGAAGAACCCGGTGGGCGGCCATCTCACTGGTAACTTCACGCCGGTGGGCAAGATCCGCTGACGATCAGCACGCTGGCCGGTGGCGTGGTTGCGTATTCCTCGTCGAGCGGCCAGCACAGTCGCTCACGCCGCGGCGAATACCATGGCCTTCGTTAGCGCTTCACGCAGACGAACAGCGCGTTGCCTGAGCTGCCGGTCCAGGGCGTGATCCGTTCGTAGTCGTGCTCGAAGACCTGAACCTCGAAGAGCGGCTCCAGCAGCCGCTGCAGCTCGGCGAAGGTCACCGCGACCATCGCGTGTTCGTCCTGCCAGGCCTGGGTGTCGCCGGCGCTGATCTTCTCGATACTCAGGCGCAGCGCCTGGCGCTCGCCCGCACCGCTGTAGTACCAGCCGGAACCGAAGGTGAACTGGCTACCCTCGTGCTCGACCGAATGGCGCACGAAGGAGCGGTTGTCGATCTGCCCCTTGTCCACGCTGTTGAAGCAGAACACGCCGCCGTCCGCGAGGGCTGCGTGCACGCTCGCCAGGCACGCCTGCAACTGCTCCACGCCGGGGTTGTAGTGGATCGAGTAGAGGAAGCAGGTGATCAGGTCCAACGGCGCGTCGACGCGGAAGCTGGCCATGTCCTGCCGGCTGAAGTGCGCCTCGGGGCAGCGCTGCCGGGCGATGTCCAGCATCGGCTGGTTGATGTCCAGGCCGGCGCTCTGGTAGCCGAAGTCGAGGAAGTGGCGCACGTGCGGCCCGGTCCCGCAGGCGAGGTCCAGGTGCCTGTGCCCCTGGTTGCCGAACAATTGGTGCAGGCGGCGCACGCAGTGGCTCTGCGCCTGGTAGTCGATGTCGGCGCACATCAGGTCGTAGTAGGAGGACAGGTCGGTGTACAGCGCGTTGGAGGACATAGGCAGCCAGGGAAAGGGTTCGCCGCAGGTTGGGGCGCGGCATGGTACATCAGCCGTGGCCGATCCCCGCGGAAATCGGACTGGCGTGGTCGATGAGGCAGGTGTCATGGCGAGCATCCGGTGCCTGGATCGGGTTGCCCGGGCTGACGGCCAGCCATCGCGTCCGACAGCGGAACCGGTCGCCGGCTCCGCAATGCACGGCCATTTTTTTCATTGGCCTCGAAAATATTTTTACTAATTTTCCTCCGCGAAAAGCTGAAGCACCATGCCGCCCCATTCCAACAACAACGTCCTTCGAGGCGGCCAGCAGGAGTGCCCAGGTGCAAGCGTTCAACGAGTGGCGGCAGTGTTTTGCAGCACGGACATCCATCGATGACGCACTGAGCGGCGCCCCTCGGCTCGCACTGCGGGAGGGGGCTGTTGCCATGCTCCACCTCCCGGCTTCCCTGGCCCCGCACGCTTGCCGGGCCGCCCCGATCGACCCCCGCTGAGTTCCTCCGGCAGCGGCTGCCCGAGGCTTGGCTTCGGCTGAGGTCATCGGGCATCCGACCGCTGCGCAGGAAGCCTCGACCGGCATCGCGCCGTTCCAGTCCAACGAGCCCAGAGGCTCGCAGTCCATGAGTCAGCCATGAAAAAAACAACAAGCGCTTCCGCTACGTCCTTGCCTGCCCATCCAGCCCATCACCCATCGCCGTCGTCGCGCAGTTTCCGCAAGTCGCTGGGGATTCCGGCGCTGGTGCTGTTCGGCCTCGCCTACATGGTGCCGCTGGCCGTCTTCACCACCTACGGCCTGGTGACCCGGATGAGCAAGGGGCATCTGCCAACAGCCTATCTCTTCACCCTCGCGGCCATGCTGCTGACTGCCTACAGCTATGGGCGCATGGTGCAGGCGCACCCGTATTCGGGGTCCGTCTACAGCTACACGCGCAAGACCTTCGGCGCGGCCTTCGGCTTCATGGCAGGCTGGACGCTGCTGCTGGACTACATCTTCCTGCCGTTGCTGAGCTACCTGCTGATCGGCATCTACATGACCGACTACTTCCCCTCCGTGCCGCTGTCGGTGTGGATACTCGGGTCCATCGCGCTGGTGACCCTGCTCAACCTCGTCGGCATCGAGTCGATCACCCGGGTCAACTGGGTGCTGATCGTCGCGCAGATGGTTTTCGTGGTGGTGTTCATTGCGCTCTCGCTGAGCCACCTGGGTGCCCAGGCGGAGCCGGTGGCGCTGGTCCAGCCGTTCTATGACGAGCACTTCAGCCTGCCGCTGGTGATGTCCGGTGCGGCGGTACTGTGCCTGTCCTTCCTCGGCTTCGATGCCGTCTCGACCATGGCCGAGGAAACCCCGGAGCCGCGCCGGCAGATTCCCGCAGCGATCATGCTGGTAACCCTGATCGGCGGCGTGCTGTTCATCGTCATGGCCTACTTCGGCCAACTGGTGTTCCCCGAGTGGCAGGCGCTCACCGATGCCGATTCCGCGGCGCTCGACGTGCTGCGCCGGATCGGCGGCGAGTGGCTGGTGACCTTCTTCACCGCGACCTACGTGGCGGGCTGCTTCGCCTCGGCGATGGTGTCCCAGGCGAGCGTCTCCCGCGTGCTCTTCGCCATGGGCCGGGATGGGGCGATTCCCCGTGTATTCGGCAAGCTGGTGACGAAGAAACGCGTGCCGGCGAACGCAATCATCCTGATCAGCCTGCTGTCGCTGATCGCCCTGTTCGTCACCCTGGATACCGTCGCCAACATGATCAGCTTTGGCGCGCTCTTCGCGTTCTCGGCGGTCAACCTGGCGGTGATCAAGCACTACCTGATCGATGAGCGCCTCACCGGCAAGGGCAACTACCTGCGCTACGGGGCGCTGCCGGCCGTGGGCTTCCTCAGCACCATCTGGCTCTGGTCGAGCCTGTCGGGGATGTCCTTCCTGATCGGCTTCGGCTGGATGTGCCTGGGGTTCATCTGCCTCGCCAGTGCGACGCGCATGTTCCAGCAGCAACTGCCTGACCTCAACATGGCGGAGTGATCGCCTGCCCGGGAGGAGCCGCGGCCGAGCCCCGGCTTCTTTCCTGCGCAGCCGATACTGGTTAAGGTGGCGCGACTTCGAGGAACGGGCCGGATCTCGCCATGAAACTGCACCAATTGCGCGCCCTGCGCACCATTGCCGAGAGCGGCAGCCTGCAGGAGGCTTCGCGGCTGCTGGAGGTCACCCAGCCGTCGCTGTCCAAGGCGGTGAAGGAACTCGAAGGCGAGCTGGGCGTGCCGCTGCTGGTGCGTTCGAACCGCGGCGTGACAGTCACGGCCTATGGCGAGCGGCTGGTCAGCATGGCCCGCCTGGTGACCGAGGAAGTGCGCCGTGCGCGCGACGAGATCGACACACTCAAGGGCGAGGCGGCGGGGCGCGTAGCCATCGGCGTGTCGCCAGTGACGCCCAGCCGCGCCTTCGCCAACTGCTTCAAGCGCTATCGCGAGCTCTACCCCAGCGTGCAGTTGCAGATATTCGAGCTGCGCTCGGTGCAACTGTTCGAAGGACTGAAGGAAGGGCGGCTGGACCTCGTGCTGACCACCCAGCCAGCGCAGGAAGCCGCCGCCGGGCAGGTCTGGCACGAACTGGCGCCGCAGCCCTCGGCGCTGGCGGTGCGCAAGGGGCACCCGCTGGCGGGCGCACGTTCGCTGCACGAGTTGCTGGATCAGGAGTGGCTGCTGTCCGACCCGCTGGAAGTCGCCCTGGCCGGGCAGTTCTTTCGCGAGCGCCAGGTGGCGCCGCCCGAGCGCATAACGGAGTGTTCCTCGTCGTTGCTCTACCTGGAGTTGGCGGCCAGCACCGATGCGGTGAGCTTCTGGTCGCAGCGCATGCTCCAGTTGCCGATGGTGGCGCAGGCACTGGTACCCCTGCAGATCGCCGAGACGCCACCGGTGGCGAGCATCTCGATGGTCACCCGGCCGCAGGAGCTGATGACCCGCGAGGCCCGTCTGCTGACCGAGGAAGTGCTGGCGGCGTTCAATACCGCGGAAGCCTGACCGGCATAACCAGCTTCAATGCTCATGTGTAGAGATCATTACTCCGTGCCGCCGCGCTGATGCATCCTGCCGGCCGCCAGATGCCCCACGAAACGGCCGGAGTCTCCATGAAAGCATCGTCATATTTCTCCCAGAGCTACGCCCAGGCGCGCAGCAGGTTCCTCGATGCCTGCGCGGCCGCCGGCCTGCTGGTGGAGTCCCATGTCCATCCGCTAACCGGGCGCGATGGCGAGACGCTGGCGCTGGACGTCGCCCGCGAAGGCGCGCCCGATGCGCAGCGGCTGCTGATCATCAGCAGCGGCTGCCATGGCGTCGAAGGTTTCTGTGGCTCCGCTGTGCAGAGCGCACTGCTCGCCGACGCCCAATGGCGCGAGCATGCGCTGCGCCACGATTGCGCGGTGCTCTACCTGCATGCCGCCAACCCCCATGGCTTTTCCTGGTGGCGCCGCTGGACCCAGGAGAACGTCGACCTCAACCGCAACTTCCGCGACTTCACCCAGGCGGCCCCGGAGAACCCCGGTTATGCGCGCCTGGACCCGGTACTCGCGCCCCGTCGCTGGCCGAGCCCGTTGGGGCGCCTGCGGCTGCTCGGCTATGCACTGCGCCATGGTCGCTGGGAATTGCAGCGGGCGATTTCCTCCGGCCAGGCCAGTCATCCCGATGGGCTGTTCTTCTCGGGCACTCAGCCGACCTGGAGCAACCGCACCGTGCGCCAGGTGCTGCGCCAGCACGGCCGGCAATGCCGCGAAATAGCCTGGATCGACGTGCACACCGGCCTCGGTCCGACCGGCTACGGCGAGTACATCTACTCGGGTGATCCGCGCCCCGCAGCGTTGCTCCGCGCCCGCGCCTGGTGGGGCGACGAGGTGCGCTCCACGGAGGAGGGCAACAGCGTGTCGGTGAAGCTCAGCGGCAAGCTGGTCCACGCGGCATTCGAGGAGTGCCCGCAGGCGCTGCTGATCTCCATGAGCCTGGAGTTCGGCACCGTGCCCGGCTCGCAAGTGCTCGAAGCGCTGCGCGCCGACCAGTGGCTGCACCGCAACCCCGGTGCGCCGGTGGCAACGGCGCAACGGATCAAGCAGCAGCTGCGCGATGCCTTCTACGTCGACACCGACCAGTGGAAACAGGCCGTACTGACTCGCGCGCGGGATACCGCCTGGAAGGCGGTAGAGGGCCTGTGCAGCGAGATTCCACGAGAGCTGACCTGAACTCGGGTCAAGCTTGCAACTGGTTGCGCTGCTCCTCGAACCAGTCGAGCACCGCCTGGCAGGCTGGGTGGGCGGCGCCGCTGTCGCGCAGCCACAGGGCGTAGCGGCCGCCGGTCTTCAGCGCTTCGCCGAAAGGCACGATGAGGTCGCCACGCTGCAGGGCGTCGTGGGCCAGCATGCGGTCGGTCATGGCCACGCCCAGGCCGCGGGTGGCGGCGTCCAGCGCCAGGTCGTCGAGGTTGAACAGCATGTGCTTGAACTGCGCCGGTGGTGGCGCGGCCTGCGCGCGCAGCCACTGCGGCCATTCCAGGCCGCCGCTGGAGGCGTGGATCAGCGGGTGGCGAGCCAGTTCCTCCAGTGAGCGCGGCGGCTCCTGCCCGCCGTCCAGGCGCGGGGCGCAGACCGGGATAAGGTATTCGTCATACAGCGGCGTCAGCGCACGGCCCTGGGGGTCGCTGCCGCTGGGCAGGTAGAGCACGTAGGCGTCGCAGTCGCCGCCATCGTCCACCACTTCGCCGCCCACCGTCTCGATGGACAGGCACAGCTCCGGGTGCCGCGAGTAGAAGGAACTCAGGCGCGGCAGCAGCCAGCGTACCGCCAGCGAGACGAAGATACGGATGCGGAAGGGGCGGTCCGCCGAGGCCGGCGCCAGGCGTTCCTCCAGGCGCAGCAACTGCTGCAGCATGCCTTCAGCCACCGTGTACACCTCGCGGCCGGCGTCGGTCAGCGCCACCTTGCGGCTGGTGCGGTCGAACAGCGACACACGGTAGTACTCCTCCAGTTGCTGGACCTGCCGGCTGATGGCGCTCTGGGTCAGGTGCAGCTGTTGCGCGGCCGCTGTGAAGCTGCCGGATTCGGCAACGTGCACCAGCGCTTGCAGTGCCTGCAGGGAGGGAACGCGCAGCAGTTTGTCCATGAATCGTCCATCCACAATCTATGCGTTTTGCGAATACAAGGATGAAAAATGAGCGTTGGTGCGCCCAGCGCTACTGCCCGTAGATTCTGGTCATGACGCGCCATCGGGGAAATCGCTTGGATACGCCCGGCGCATGGATTGTGAAGGAGTGCCGGGCAATGAACAATCACTGCGGCTGGATCGCCCTGGCGGGCGAGTTGCCCGCGCGGCCGACGCTGAGTGCAACCCAGCGGGCGGACTGGCTGATCATCGGCGGCGGCATCACCGGGTTGTCCGCCGCTCACACACTGGCGGCGCGCTTTCCGCAACAGCGCGTGGTGCTGCTGGAGCGCCAGCGCATCGCCCAGGGCGCCTCCGCGCGCAACTCCGGTTTTGTCGTCGCCCACGAGTTGCCGGCGGCCGGCGAACGCCTGGGGCAACCCGGCCATGCCGCTTACCAGGTGGCCTCGCGCATCGGCATCGCGGCAGCGCAGGAGGTCCGCCAGCGCGTCGCCGAACTGAACATCGACTGCGAGCTTTACAACGACGGCTATCACTTCGCCGCCCACCGCGCCGAGCACCTGGGCGATATCGACGGCATCCTCGCCACGCTGGCCTCGGTGGGCGCCAACGCTCGCTACTACGAGGGCGCCGTGCTGGAGCAACGGCTCGGCAGCGCGTTCTATGCGCGGGCCATTCATTGCGCCGGCGGCAACGCACTGCTGCAACCTGCGCGCTATGTGAAGGGCCTGGCCGACAGCCTGCCGGCGTCAGTGGAGATCTTCGAGCAGAGCGGCGTGACCGACCTGCGCCGCAGCGGCCAGGGCTGGGTGGCACGCACCGCCCAGGGCGAAGTCCAGGCTTCGCAGGTGCTGGTCTGCCTGGGCGCATTCATCGCCCGCGCCGGCCTGCACGACAGCGGCGCCTTCCCGCTGGAACTCAGCGCCAGCATTACCCGCCCGCTGGATGAGCCACGTTGGCAGTCGCTGTTCGGCGAGCGTCAGTGGGGCGTGCTCGCGCCGTTGCCCGGTGGCGGCACCGTGCGCCTGCTGCCGGGGCGCCGGTTGCTGATCCGCAACACCGTCGAGTACCGCCATCGCGACCTCGACAACCGCGCGCTGGCCGAGCGCCGTCGCCGCCATCTCATCGGTTTGCAGAAGCGTTTCCCCGGCATCGTCGACGCCGACATCGCCTACAGCTGGACCGGCCACCTGAGCGGCACCCGCTCCGGCGAGCCGTATTTCGCTCGCGTCGACCAGGGCCTGCATGCCGTGGCCGGCTGCAACGGCTCGGGCGTGGCGCGCGGCACCCTGTGGGGGCGCCTGCTGGTGGAGATGACGACAGGGGGAGGCTCGCCGGTGCTGGCCGATGTGCTGGCGCAGGCGACCCCCGGCTACCTGCCGCCCAGCCCGTTCTTCGATATCGGCGCTTCGCTGCGCATGGCCTGGGAGGTGCGCCGCGCGCGAGCCGAGGCCTGATCCATCGCTTTACCCACGCACGACCATCCGTACAGACCATCTCCAAAAACAACAACCGAGGGCAGCATGATCAACCGTCCCATGACCCTGGCAGGCCTGGCCCTGTCGCTGTTGGCTGGCACCACCCAGGCGGCGCCGACCGTCACCATCGCCAACTGGAGCAGCTACATCGCCGACGACACCCTGGCGAACTTCACGAAGCAGACCGGCATCCAGACCACCTACGACCTGGTGGACAGCAACGAGACCACCGAAGCCAAGCTGATGACCGGCGCCAGCGGCTACGACCTGGCCAGCCCGTCCAACCACTTCCTGCCGCGGCTGATCAGGGCCGGCGCCATCCAGGAACTGGACAAGAGCAAGCTGCCCAACTGGAACAACCTCGACCCCAAGCTGATGAAGATCCTCGAGGTCAGCGACCCGGGTAACCGCTACGCCATTCCGTACCTCTGGGTGACCGTCGGCATCGGCTACAACGAGGACAGGATCAAGGCCATCTTTGGCAACACCGACGTCACCCGCAGCTGGCAACTGCTGTTCGATCCGAAGAATGCGGAGAAGCTCGCCCAGTGCGGCATCGCGGTGATCGACAACGCCACCCAGATGGTGCCCATCACCCTCAAGGTGCTCGGCCGCGACCCGGCCAGCCAGAACCCGGACGACTTCAAGGCGGCCGAGGCGGCGCTGCAGGCGATCCGCGCGTCGATCCGCTACTTCCACCAGTCCAAGTACGTCAGCGACCTGGCCAACGGCAACATCTGCGTCGCCATCGGCTTCAGCGGCGACGTGCTGCAGGCCATGACCACTGCCCAGCAGGCCGGCAACGGCGTGAAGATCGGCTACAGCCTGCCGCGTGAAGGCAGCACCATCGCGGTGGACACCGTGGTGATTCCCAAGGGCGCACCGCACCTGGACAACGCCTACGCCTACATGAACTACCTGCTGCAGCCCGAGGTGATCGCCAACATCACCAACGCCGTGCAGTACCCCAACGGCAACGCCGCCGCGAGCCAGTACGTGAAGCCGGAACTGCGTGCGAACCCGGCCGTCTATCCGCCACAGGAAGTGCTCGACACCCTGTTCCCGATCAAGACCCTGTCGCCCTCCGGGATGCGCATGAGCACCCGCCTGTGGACCCGAGTGATGAGCGGCAAATGACCCAGCCCAACGACCTGCGCCGCCACGCCCTGGTGGTCGGCGCCGGCGTGGTCGGCCTGGCCACCGCGCTGCAACTGCAACGCCGCGACTTCCGCGTGACCCTGCTGGACCGCAATCCGCCGGGCCTGGCCACGTCATTCGGCAACGCCTGCACCTTCGCCACCTACTCGGTGGAGCCGGTGGCCACGCCCGGCATCTGGCGCAAGGCGCCGGGCATGCTGTTGCGCCCGGACAGCCCGCTGGCGATCCGCCCGGCCTACCTGCCGCGCATCGCGCCGTGGCTGTTGCGGTTCCTGGCGGCTTCGCGGCGTGATCGCGTCGAGGCCATCGGCCACGACCTCAACACTCTGCTGCGCCCGTGCATGGAGGCGTGGCAGGGGTTGTTCGATGCGGCCGGCGCCAATGACCTGATCCGCCACGATGGCTCGCTGTACATCTTCGAGGAGCATGAACGCGGTGACGCCCAGGCCATGGTGGATTACCACCGGCGCTTCGAGGTGCCGATCCGCTTCGTCGAAGGCGGCGAGTTGCGCGAGCTGGAACCTGCGCTCAACGCGCGCGCGAGCTGCGCCGTGGAGCTGCCCGGCGTGAGCCGCACGCTCGATCCGTACGCGTTGAGCCTGCGCCTGTTCGAGCGCTTCGTTTCCATGGGGGGCGAGTTCCGTCGCGGCGAGCTGCTGGGCATCGATCCGGCCGGGCAGGGCAGGGACGCGGTGCAGGCGCAACTGGCGACCGGTGAGCGGCTGGCCGCCGACCGCGTGGCGCTGTGCACCGGCGCCTGGTCGCGAACCTTGGTGGACCAGTTGGGCGATGCCGTGCCGCAGGACACCGAGCGCGGTTACCACGTGCTCTTCGGCCATGCCGGCCAGGTGCTCAATCGCCCGGTGTGCTGGGGCGCCGGCGGCTTCTACATGACGCCCATGGCACAGGGCCTGCGGGTGGCCGGCACGGTGGAGTTCGCCGGACTGGAAGCGCTGCCGAGCCCGGCGCGCTACCGCTGCCTGACCCGTGGCGCGCGGCGCTTCCTGCGCCTGCAGCACGAGCCGGTGTCGCAGTGGATGGGCTTCCGCTCCTCGGTGCCGGACAGCATGCCGGTGCTCGGCCCGTCCCGGCGGCTGCCGCAGGTGTTCTACAACTTCGGCCACGGCCACATCGGCCTGACCCTCGGCGCCATCACCGGCCAGTTGCTCGCCGAGCAGGCCAGCGACGTCGTCACCAGCGTGCCGGTGACGCCGTTCCTCGCCAGCCGCTTCAGCCCACGCTGAAGCGCCGGCATTCATCACGGACATTCACCCCGAGCAGGAAGGAGAACACGACATGCCCCAGCTGACCCTCGTTGCCCCTCGCAGCCATGCCATGCGCAGCGTGGGCCTGATGCTGTTGTCGATGTTCTGCTTCGCCGTGGTGGATGCACTGGCCAAGGTCGTGGCGCTGAAATACCCGGCCAACGAAGTGACCTTCTTCCGCATGGCCTTCGGCGTGCTGCCGGCCTTCCTGCTCTGCCTGCGCGGGCGGCCGCTGGTGCAGCGCTGGCGGCAGCTGGACGTGCGCGGGCAGACTATTCGCGCGGTGACGCTGCTCGGGTCATCCGCGCTGTTCTTCGCCGGGTTGCCCTATGTGCCCCTGAGTGAAGCTATCTCCATCGCCTATTCCGAGGCGCTGCTGGTGATCGTGCTGGCGCCGCTGCTGTTGGGCGAACGCCTGCTGCCGCGCAATGCGCTGGCGGCGGTGCTCGGCTTCCTTGGCGTGCTGATGGTGGTCAAGCCCGACAACGCCGAAGCCAGCCTGGTTGGTCCGGCGCTACTGGTGGCCAGTGCCTTCTTCGGCGCGCTGTCGATGATCCAGATCCGGCGCATCCGCGAGACCGACGACTCGACCACCACGGTGCTGTATTTCACCGTGGTCGGCACGCTGGTGACCGGCGCCACGCTGCCGTTTTCCTGGAGCACGCCGAGCCTGCCGGACCTGGGGCTGATGCTTGCCCTCGGCCTGCTGGCGACGCTGGGCCAACTGCTGTTCACCATCGCCGTGCGCCGCGCCCACGCGGCCACCCTGGCGCCTTACACCTACACCAGCATCATCTGGGCGAGCTTGCTCGGCTACCTGATCTGGGGCGAAGTACTCAGCCTGCTGTCGTTGGTCGGCATCGTGCTGATCGTCGGCAGCGCGGTGGTCGTGGCGGTGCTGGAGCAGCCGCCGGAAGGCTCGGTGGTCTGACTTTCCAGGCTTCCCACTTGGCGCTGCGCGCCGATTCACAAGAGAGATTTCATGCAACAGAAAGCCGTACTCGACCAGCTCGACGTCACCCGCATCGTCGCTGCCGCCACCGACGAAGCCCGGCGCCAGGGCTGGGCGGTCTGCATTGCCGTAGCCGACGACGGGGGCCACCCGCTGGCGCTGGTGCGCCTGGATGGCTGCGCCCAGGCCAGCGCCTACATCGCCACCGAGAAGGCCCGCAGCGCGGCTATCGGCCGGCGCGAGACCCGCGAGTACGAGAACATGGTCAACGGCGGCCGCACCGCCTTCCTCAGCGCGCCGCTGCTCACTTCCCTGGAGGGCGGCGTGCCGATCCTGGTGGCGGGGCAGGTGGTGGGCGCGGTGGGGGTTTCCGGCGTCAGGGCCGAGCAGGACGCACAGGTCGCCAGGGCGGGGATCGCCGGGCTCTGAGGTAGGCGTTGGCATCGCTTGCGGGAGCAGGCCATGCGTGCTCCTCCAGCTGGCGCCGGCATTGCCATTTTCGTAGGAGCAACCGTCTTCTGCCGGGAAGTCCATACCTGCGCATCCCCTATCCCCAGCCAGGGTTAGGGAGAGGGTAGGCCCTGGCGCCAGCGCTCCACTTACAGGCGAACTTTGCGGGATCGCGAAGGCAACGCCTCGACTATCGGTCAGAATCCGGCCTGTCGGTCTGGTACCATGCCGCGCCGGCATGCCAGACGACGCGTGATTGCACCGCGCCAGGTGCTGCCGGCTTCTTCCGTCCAACTGCGCTGCAAACAGGCCGCATCGATCGGAAAGCCCCCGCGCCCGGCGTGGTTGAACCGCTTTTCCGCAGGATCGATGGGGACCTTCTGGAATCTCCCGATGCACGATCCGATCAAACTCAAGGACCACCAGCAGGAGTCGACGCTGGTCAACCGCCGGCTGATCGCCTGCGGCCTGCTGGTGGCCATGATGAGCGTGACCCTGGTGGCAAGGATGTACTTCCTCCAGGTCACCGACTACGCGACCAACGCCACCGTCTCCGAGAACAACCGTATCCACGTGCTGCCGATTCCCCCGGAGCGCGGGCTGATCTTCGACCGCAATGGCAAGGTGCTGGCCGAGAACCTGCCGAGCTTCAACCTCACCCTGACCCGCGAGCGCGCCGGCAACTCGGTGGCGGTGCTCGATCAGGTCACCGATATTCTTCACCTGAGCCCCGAGCAACGCCTGCAGTGCGACAAGGCCTTGAAGAAGAGCCGCCACCCCTTCGAGCCGGTCACCCTGCTGCATGAGCTGAGCGAGGAGCAGATCGCCCTCATCGAGGTCAATCGCTACAAGCTGCCGGGCATCGATGTGGATGCCGAATTCGTCCGTCACTACCCTTACGGCGAGCATTTCGCCCACTCGGTCGGCTTCGTCGGGCGGATCAACGAGCGCGAGGCCACCCGCCTCGACAGCACCGAGTACCGCGGCACCGAGTACGTCGGCAAGACCGGCGTCGAGCACTTCTATGAATCGCAGCTGCATGGTCATGTGGGCTACGAGGAAGTGGAAACCAACGCCCAGGGCCGCGTCATGCGGGTGCTGAAGAAGGTTGCGCCGGTGGCCGGGGAGAACATCGTGCTGGGCCTGGACGTGGACCTGCAGGTCGCCGCCGAGAAGGCCCTGGGCGATCGCCGCGGCTCCGTGGTGGCGCTGGACCCGAATACCGGCCAGGTGCTGGCGATGGTCAGCAACCCGAGCTTCGACCCCAACCTGTTCGTCAACGGCATCAGCTCGGCGCAGTACGCCGAACTGCGTGATTCCATCGACCGGCCGCTGTTCAACCGTGCGCTGCGCGGCCTCTACTCGCCGGGCTCGACCATCAAGCCGGTGGTGGCCATCGCCGGGCTGGATACCGGCACCATCACGCCGGCCACGCGGGTCTTCGATCCGGGCTATTTCCAGCTGCCCAACTTCGACCACAAGTACCGCAACTGGAATCACAGCGGCGATGGCTGGGTCGACCTCGACACGGCCATCAAGCGTTCCAACGACACCTACTTCTACGACGTCGCCCACAAGCTCGGCATCGACCGCATGCACGACTACCTGAGCCGCTTCGGGCTCGGCAGCAAGGTCTCCATCGACATGGCCGAGGAATCCGCCGGGCTGATGCCGTCCCGCGAATGGAAACGCGCCACCCGGCGCCAGGCCTGGTTCCCCGGCGAGACGGTGATCCTCGGCATCGGCCAGGGCTACATGCAGGTGACGCCGCTGCAACTCGCCGAAGCGACCTCGCTGATCGCCAGCAAGGGCGCCTGGCACCGTCCGCGCCTGGCTGAGTCGGTGGGCGGGGAAGACGTCGTCGATGCCAATCCCATGCCCGACATCCACCTGAGCAATCCCCGCGACTGGGACGCGGTGAACTACGGCATGCAGCTGGTCATGCACGATCCGGGCGGCGGCGCGCGCGCCGCGGGGCAGGGCGCGCAGTATCGCATTGCCGGCAAGAGCGGCACCGCGCAGATCGTCGCGATCCGCCAGGGCGAGCGCTACAACCGCCTGAAGACCCAGGAGCGCCACCGCGACAACGCCTTGTTCGTCGGCTTCGCCCCCGCCAGCGATCCGTCCATCGTGGTCTCGGTGACCATCGAGAACGGCGAGGCCGGCGGGCGGGTGGCCGGCCCGGTAGTGCGCGAGATCATGGACGCCTGGCTGCTCGACCAGGACGGCAAGCTCAAACCGCAGTACGCGGTCCCGGCTGAGACTGCTTCGGGCAAACACGCCTGAGGCCTTGCCAGCAGCCCGGTCTGTGCACCGGGCTTCGGCTAGGTCTGCGCGGTCGTCTCTGCCAGCGCCGCCCGCACCAGGGCGTGCAACTCCTCGCCCGGGTTCTGCTCATGCCAGGCCTTGATTTCGCGGCGCATGGCGGGCGTCCAGAAGTTCTGCAGGTGTTGCTGCACGCCCTGCACCGCCAGGGCAGGGTCTGACTCGGTGGAGAAGTATTGGCCGATCTGGTTGGCCATCTTGATCAGGTTCTCGACGCTCATCGACGGACCTCGGCTCTCTCGTTTTGCGCGGCTTGGGCATGACGGCGCTCCTTGAGCAGGCGGCGTTGTTCGTCGCTGAACGCCTGGTAGCGCTTCTGCCATTCCGAAGGCTGGAACACGCGCACCACTTCCACCGCCGTGACCTTGTATTCCGGGCAGTTGGTGGCCCAGTCGGAGTTGTCGGTGGTGATCACATTGGCGCCCGATTCGGGGAAGTGGAAGGTCGTGTAGACCACGCCCGGCGCTACCCGCTCGCTGACCTTGGCGCGCAGCACCGTCTGCCCGGCGCGGCTGCCCACGCCGACCCAGTCGCCGTCGTTGATGCCCCGGCTCTCGGCATCGCTGGCGTGGATTTCCAGGCGATCTTCCTCGTGCCAGGCGACGTTGTCGGTGCGCCGGGTCTGGGCGCCGACGTTGTACTGGCTGAGGATGCGCCCGGTGGTGAGCAGCAGCGGGTAGCGGGCGTTGACCTTCTCTTCCGTGGGCACGTAGCCGGTGAGCATGAAACGCCCCTTGCCGCGCACGAACTGCTCGATGTGCATGGTCGGTGTGCCATCGGGCGCGGCGTCGTTGCACGGCCATTGCAGGCTGCCGTGGCGGTCCAGTTCGGCGTAGCTGACGCGGGTGAAGGTCGGTGTCAGGCGGGCGATCTCGTCCATGATCTGCGATGGGTGCCGGTAGTCCATGGCATAGCCCAGCGCGTTGGCCAGGGCGACCGTGGCTTCCCAGTCGGCCTTGCCGCCCAGTGGCTCCATCACTTTTCGTACCCGCGAGATGCGCCGTTCGGCGTTGGTGAAGGTGCCGTCCTTTTCCAGGAAGGAGCTGCCCGGCAGGAACACATGGGCGAACTTGGCGGTCTCGTTGAGGAAGATGTCCTGTACCACCACGCATTCCATGGCGGAGAGGGCCGCGGTGACGTGCTGGGTGTTGGGGTCGCTCTGGGCGATGTCTTCGCCCTGGCAGTACAGCGCCTTGAAGGTGCCGCCCAGCGCTGCTTCGAACATGTTGGGGATGCGCAGGCCGGGGTCGGGCTGCAACGTCACGCCCCAGGCCTGTTCGAACTGGCTGCGCACGGTCTGGTTGGAAATGTGCCGGTAGCCGGGCAGCTCGTGGGGGAAGGAGCCCATGTCGCACGAGCCCTGCACGTTGTTCTGGCCGCGCAGCGGGTTCACCCCGACGCCTTCGCGGCCGACGTTGCCGGTGGCCATTGCAAGGTTGGCGATGCCCATCACCGCGGTGCTGCCCTGGCTGTGTTCGGTGACGCCCAGGCCGTAGTAGATCGCCGCGTTGCCGCCGGTGGCGTAGAGGCGGGCGGCGGCGCGGATTTCCTCGGCAGGCACGCCGCAGACCGGGCCGAGCACTTCCGGGGCGTTCTCCGGCAGGCTGACGAAATCGCGCCAGCGGATGAAGTCGCTGGCCTCGCAGCGCGCATCGACGAAGTCCTGCTTGACCAGGCCCTCGGTGACGATGACGTGCGCCAGCGCGTTGAGCATGGCGACGTTGGTGCCAGGGCGCAGTTGCAGGTGCAGTTCGGCGCGGGCGTGGGGCGAGTCGACCAGGTCGATGCGCCGGGGGTCGATGACGATCAGTTGCGCACCCTGGCGCAAGCGGCGCTTGAGCTGCGAGCCGAACACCGGGTGTGCGTCGGTGGGGTTGGCGCCCATCACCAGCACCACGTCGGAGTGCATCACCGAGTCGAAACTCTGGGTGCCGGCAGACTCGCCGAGGGTCTGCTTCAGGCCGTAGCCGGTCGGCGAGTGGCAGACTCGCGCACACGTATCGACGTTGTTGTTGC
Source organism: Pseudomonas sp. AU11447 (assembly GCF_001672555.2). Taxonomy (NCBI): domain Bacteria; kingdom Pseudomonadati; phylum Pseudomonadota; class Gammaproteobacteria; order Pseudomonadales; family Pseudomonadaceae; genus Pseudomonas; species Pseudomonas sp. AU11447. The sequence goes on from NZ_LZDG02000030.1 coordinate 60,936, forward strand.
CGAACGCCGCGCGCACCAGTTTCTGTACCAGGTAGGTCTCTTCGTTGGTGCAGCGGCTGGAGGTGATGCCGCCGATGGAGTCGCGCCCGTATTTCGTCTGGATGCGGCGGAATTCGCTGGCAGCATAGGTGACGGCCTCGTCCCAGCTGACTTCCTGCCAGGGGTCGCTGATGTGCTTGCGGATCATCGGCTTGGTGATGCGATCCGGATGCGTGGCGTAGCCCCAGGCGAAGCGGCCCTTGACGCAGGAGTGGCCGTGGTTGGCCTGGCCGTTCTTGTCCGGGACCATGCGCACCAGCTGGTTGCCCTTCATCTCGGCGCGGAAGGAGCAGCCCACGCCGCAGTAAGCGCAAGTGGTGATGACGGCGCGCTCGGGCTGGCCGATCTCGACCACGCTCTTTTCCATCAGCGTGGCGGTGGGGCAGGCCTGCACGCAGGCGCCGCAGGAGACGCATTCGGAGTCGAGGAAATTCTCGCCGCCGGCCGCCGCCACACGGGACTCGAAGCCGCGCCCAGAGATCGTCAGGGCGAAGGTGCCTTGGGTTTCCTCGCAGGCGCGCACGCAGCGGTTGCAGACGATGCACTTGCTCGGGTCGTAGTCGAAGTAGGGGTTGGAGACGTCCTTGGCATCCTTCAGGTGGTTGGCGCCGTCGTAGCCGTAGCGCACTTCGCGCAGGCCGACCTGGCCGGCCACGGTCTGCAACTCGCAGTTGCCGTTGGCGGAGCAGGTCAGGCAATCCAGCGGGTGGTCGGAGATGTACAGCTCCATGACGTTGCGGCGCAGGCCCGCCAGCTCCGGCGTCTGCGTGCGCACCACCATGCCCTCGCTGACCGGCGTGGTGCAGGAGGCCGGGTAGCCGCGCATACCGTCGATCTCCACCAGGCACATGCGGCAGGAGCCGAAGGCTTCCAGGCTGTCGGTGGCGCAGAGTTTGGGAATGCTGGTGCCCAGCAGCGCAGCGGCGCGCATCACCGAAGTGCCGGCAGGGACGCTGATTTCGCGGCCGTCGATGCTCAGGCTGACCTGCACGTCGCTCTCGCGGGCGGGTGTGCCGAGGTCGATGTCACTCGTGCTGGACGTTGCGGGATCGAAGAAATTGATCACGAGTCGGCCTCCGAAGTCGCCAGACCGAAGTCGGCGGGGAAGTGCTTGAGGGCGCTGGCCACGGGGAAGGCGGTCATGCCGCCGAGGGCGCAGAGCGAGCCGTATTGCATCGTGTCGCAGAGGTCGGTGAGCAGCCGCGCCTGTTCCTCGCGGGCGCTGAGGTCGGTAGCGGCGATCAGCCGGTCGACCACCTCCACGCCACGGGTCGAACCGATGCGGCAGGGCGTGCACTTGCCGCAGGATTCCTCGGCGCAGAACTGCAGGGCGAAGCGTGCCATGCGTGCCATGTCGAGCGTGTCGTCGGCGACCACCACGCCACCATGGCCGAGCATGGCGCCGACGGCGGCGAAGGCTTCGTAGTCCAGCGGGGTGTCGAACTGCGAGGGCGGTACCCAGGCACCGAGCGGGCCACCAACCTGCGCAGCCTTCAGCGGTCGGCCGCTGGCGGTGCCGCCGCCGTAGCCTTCCACCAGCTCGCGCAGGGTCAGGCCGAAGGCACGTTCCACCAGCCCGCCGTGGCGTATGTTGCCCGCCAGTTGGAAGGGCATGGTGCCCAGCGAACGGCCCATGCCGAAGTCGCGGTAGTACTGTGCGCCCCTGGCCAGGATGATCGGCACCGAGGCCAGGGTGAGCACGTTGTGCACCAGCGTCGGCAGCCCGAATAGGCCTTGCAGCGCCGGCAGCGGCGGCTTGGCGCGGACCACGCCGCGCTTGCCTTCCAGGGAATCCAGCAGGGCGGTTTCCTCACCGCAGATGTAGGCGCCGGCGCCGACCCGCACTTCCAGCTCGAAGGCGCGGCCACTGCCGCAGACATCGTCGCCGAGGTAGCCGGCTTCGCGGGCGATCCTCAGGGCGAGGTTGAGTGTCACGATGGCGTCCGGGTACTCGGAGCGCACGTAGAGGTAGCCCATGCTCGCGCCGACGGCGAGGCCGGCGATGGCCATGCCTTCGATCAGCAGGAAGGGGTCGCCTTCCATCAGCATGCGGTCGGCGAAAGTGCCGGAGTCACCTTCGTCGGCGTTGCACACCACGTATTTCTGCGGGCCAACGGCGTCACGCACGGTGCGCCACTTGATGCCGGCGGGGAAGGCCGCGCCGCCACGGCCGCGCAGGCCGGAATCGAGCACGGCGGCAACCACCTCGGTGCCGTCCATGCCGATGGCGCGGGCCAGGCCTTCGAAGCCGCCATGGGCACGGTAGTCATCCAGCGACAGCGGCCGCGTGATGCCGGCGCGGGCGAACAGCAGGCGCTGCTGGGTCTTCAGGTAGGCAATCTCTTCCACCAGTCCCAGGGCCAACGGGTGGTGTGCAGGGTCGTCGGCCAGCGCATCGAAGAGGGCGGGGACATCGGCTGCCGCCAGTGGGCCGAAGCCCAGCCGGCCTTCGCCGCTGTCCATTTCCACCAGCGGTTCCAACCAGTACAGGCCGCGGGAGCTGGTGCGCTGGATCTCCAGCGGAATCTGGCGTCGCTCGGCTTCGGCGACCAGGGCGTCGGTCACCTCATCGGCGCCCACCGCGCGGGCCAGCGAATCGCAGGGGATGAACAGCTTCAACATGCGGCGTCCTCCCGGCAACCGTTCACCAGCTCGCGCAGGCGTTCGGCGGTGAGGCGCGCGTGCACCCGGCCGTCCAGTTCCAGGGCCGGCGAGCAGGCGCAGGCGCCCAGGCAATAGACCGGGCGCAGGGCGATGCGGCCGTCGGCGCTGGTGCCGTGGTCGTCCAGCCCGAGCTGTTCGCGCAGTTGTGCGGCGAGGGCTTCGGCGCCGCGGCTCTGGCACGACTCGGCGCGGCACAGGCGCAGCGTATGGCGGGCCGGGGGCGCGGTGCGGAAGTCGTGGTAGAAGCTGATCACCCCGCGCACCTCGGCGACGCTGAGGTTCAGGGCGTGGGCGATTTCAGGGAGGGCATCGTCGGGGATGTAGCCGACGCAATCCTGGATGGCATGAAGCACTGGCAGCAGGGCGCCGGGCGTGGCTTTCAGGCGTTCCAGAACATCATGGATCAGGGGCAGGTGAAGCGAATCATCAGGCATTCAGCGCACCTCGATATCACGGATGCCTGCCATCGGCGGCGATCCGGAATCCTTCGGCTGCGGCGTACCGGCCACGTCACGGTCGGCGTGGCTGTTCGGGGCGCCATTCTTATTATCCGGCCAGGCATCTGGGCGCGCCTGGTCCTCGACAGTATGGAAGCTTGCCATCCCTTGTGTTCAAGGATTGCACCGCAGCGACCCTGCGCATCCTGAAACCGACAGACTGCCGAAACGGCCACGCTGTCCGCTCAGAGCCCCCTTGTTGGCCGGCAAAGCCCTCGGTGGCGAGCAGCGCTCGACTTAACCTGCTGCTGCCCATGACAACAAGAATCCGCGCCGTTCCCGCGCGCGGGAAAAAGGGGAGCACCATGCATAAACCCGCAACGGCCTGGCTGCCGGTTGCCCTGCTGGCCCTGGTCGGCCTGCTCGGCGGCTGTGGCGATGACGCCGCGCCGCCTACCCGCAACGCCGCCGCCCTGGCACCTGCCGATCCCGCGTTGGCGAAAATCTATGACAGCAGCTGCAAGCTCTGCCACGCCAACCCGGCGTCGGGAGCACCGCAGGCCGGTGATGCGAAAGCCTGGCAGCCCCGTGTGGCCCAGGGCGCCGACAGCCTGCTGGACCACAGCATCAATGGTTTCAAGGGCATGCCGCCGATGGGCATGTGCATGCAGTGCTCGGAAGACGAGTTCCTGGCGCTGATTTCCTTCATGTCCGGCCAGTCGGTCCGGTAAGGGCGGGGTTGCTTCGATGCCTATTCATCTCACCCGTCGCCAACTCCTGCACAGCGCTGGCATTGCCGGCGCATTCGCGGCGCTGTCGAGCAGCCCGCTGGCCGCCGAACTGGCCCGCGCGCCACGGCTGATTCCCTGGCGCAACTGGTCCGGCGGGCAGAGCTGCCTGCCCGCGGCGCGCCTGGCTCCGCAGAGCCTCGATGAGCTGGTGCAGGTCATCCGCCAGGCCGAGGGCAAGGTGCGCCCGGTGGGTTCGGCGCACTCCTTCAGCGCCCTGGTGCCGACCGACGGTACGCTGGTGTCGCTGGCCTACTTCAACGGCCTGCTCGGCCACGATGCCGACACATTGCAGGCGGAATTCGCGGCCGGCACGCCGATGTCGCTCATGGGGCCGGCACTGAAGGAGGTCGGCCAGGCGCTGCCGAACATGGCGGACATCGACTACCAGACCCTGGCCGGGGCGATCTCCACCTCGACCCACGGCACCGGAGTCGGCTTCGGCTCCTATTCCTCGCGCGTCACCGGCTTGCAACTGGTGACCGCCAGCGGCGAGGTGCTGGACTGCGATGCCCAGCGCCACCCCGAGGTGTTCAACGCCGCGCGGGTATCCCTCGGCGCCTTTGGCATCGCCACCCGCGTGCGCTTGCAGAACCGCCAGGCCTATCGCCTGCGCGAGCGGCAGTGGGTGGCAAGCACCGAGGAATTGCTGGAGGACCTGGAGAAGAACACCCGCGAGAACCAGCACTGGGAAATGCAGGTCATGACCCATTCCGACTACGCGCTGTCCATCGCCCTGAACGAGACCACCGACCCGGCCACGCCACCGCTGGACCCGGCCGAGGAGGGCGGCAACCAGTTCGTCAGCATCATCGAGAACCTCGACAAGTACGGCAGCGACTTCCCCGCCGCGCGGCGCTTCCTGCTCAACAGCCTGCGCCATGTCGCCAGCTTCGACGACCGTGTCGGCGACTCCTACGACATCTACGCCAACGTGCGCAACGTGCGCTTCAACGAGATGGAGTATTCGGTCCCGGCGGAACACGGGCCAGCCTGCCTGCGCGAGATTCTGAAGAAGATCAACGACAAGGACCTGCGCACCTGGTTCCCCATCGAATACCGCTACGTGAAGGCCGATGACATTCCGCTGAGCATGTTCGAAGGCCGCGACAGCTGCTCAATCTCCGTGCACCAGCACTACAGCATGGACCACCACAACTTCTTCGCCGCCATCGAACCGATCTTCTGGAAGTACGCCGGCCGGCCGCACTGGGGCAAGCTGCACACGCTCAACGCGCGCACGCTGCAACCGCTGTACCCGCGCTGGAAGGAATTCACCGAGGTGCGCCGCGAGCTGGACCCGCAGGGCAAGTTCCTCAATGCCCACCTGTCATCGATCCTGGGCGTGGCCTGACAAGGAAGAACAACCCATGAAACGACGCCATTTCATCGTCGGTGCGGCCGGGGCAGGTGTTCTGCTCGCCGGCGCCGGCGCCGGTGCCTGGCTGCGCCCGTCCGACCACGGCGCGCCTTACGACGACTACTTCGCCCGGCTGAACCGCGAACTGCGCGAGCACGGGCCGATGCGCCCGGTGATGCTGATCGACCTCGACCGCCTGGACCACAACGTCGACGTGGTGATGCAGTCGGTCGCCCGCACCGGCAAGCACCTGCGCGTGGTGGAGAAGTCCCTGCCGTCGCCGCAGTTGCTCGACTACATCGCCAAGCGCGCCGGCACTCGGCGGATGATGTCGTTCCACCAGCCGTTCCTCAATCACGATGCCGAGCGCTTTCCCGATGCCGACCTGCTGCTGGGCAAGCCACTGCCGGTCGGCTCGGCACAGCAGTTCTACGAGGAACTTCGCGGCCCGTTCGACCCGACGAAACAGCTGCAATGGCTGCTCGACACCCCCGAGCGCCTGCAGCAGTACCTGGCGCTGGCGCAAGGGCGCAACACCCGCCTGCGGATCAACATCGAACTGGACGTCGGCCTGCACCGTGGCGGTGTGGCGGACCACGCGACGCTGGACAGGATGCTCACGATCATCGGCGCCAACCCGCAGCACCTGGAGTTCGCCGGGTTCATGGGCTACGACCCCTTCGTCGGCATGGGCGTGCCCGAGGTACTGGGCTCCTCCGAGGAGCTTTTCGCCAAGGTCATGACGCTTTACGACGGCTTCGTCGACTACGCGCGCACCCGGCATGCGCCGCTGTGGAAGCCGGGGCTGACGCTCAATACCGCCGGCAGCCCCAGCTACAAGATGCACGAGAACGAACGCACCAGCACCGAAGTGTCGGTGGGTTCGGCGCTGGTCAAGCCGACCCACTACGACCTGCCGTCGCTGGTGGACCACCAGCCGGCAGCCTTCATTGCCACGCCAGTCATCAAGAGTACTGGCCCGGTGCGGATTCCGGCACTGGACGACAAATCGGCACTGTTCTCCTGGTGGGATGCCAACCAGCGCGAGACCTTCTTCGTCTACGGCGGCAACTGGATGGCCGAACCCGAGTCGCCCAGGGGGTTGCAGTTCAACGGCCTGTACGGGCGCAGCTCGAACCAGGAAATGGTCAACGGCTCCAGCGCCGTGAACCTGAAAGTGGACGACCAGATGTTCCTGCGCCCGACCCAGTCCGAGTCGATCCTGCTGCAGTTCGGCGACCTGCTGGCGATACGCGGGGGGCGCATCGTCGAGCACTGGCCGGTTTATAGCTGAGCGGCGTAGCTGCGGAACGGATGCCCCGGGCCATCTGCCCGAGCATCTGTTCCACTCAGCTACCGCCCGAAGGGGTGATTGATTCGGCAGCAAGGACATGGCAAGTGGTAGTCATTGGCAGAGTTCCTATCGCATGGAGGTCTGCCGACGTTGCTGTCGATCGCAGGAGCGTGGCCGGCCGTATTTGAAGCGGCCTGAAGAGCCGCGAAGGCAAGGTTTACTCGATTCTCCGGGCTCTGGAGTAAAAACTCGCATCACCAGCGACGTATCGGACAGTTTTTCGGGACCAGTCCTAACGACAAGACTATCGCCTAACTGGTGGGATCGACGTTCTTCTGGAACGGATGCCCGCCATGCTCAACGAGATACGCACCTTCTTCGACCACAGCCGCCATACCGTCGTGGTGGAAGGCCAGGATTCCCCGCTGGACGTCCTGGCGTTTTCCGGTAGCGAGGCACTCAGCGAGACCTTCCTCTACGCCATYGAAGTCACCAGCCCSAAYCTMGACATCGCCGCCGATACTCTGCTTGGCAAGGACGCCAGCTTCAGCCTGCGCGCCGCGCCGCCGTCGATCACCATCCTCGGTTTCACGCCGCCGCCCGTAGCTCCGCTACGTACCCTGCACGGCGTGATTACTCACTTCAAAAGACTCTCGGCATCCCGAGATGAAGCACGCT